>JBAIYI010000557.1:0-3496 GCA_037915955.1 Terriglobales bacterium | reverse complement strand
CGAAGATGTGAGCACCGTCAACTACGGCGACGTGGCCGCCGTGGTCAGTCGCACGCCGGTCTTCATCTTCGATCCCACGCGCGAAAACGCCCTCGCTCACGAGCACGTGATCGAAACCGTGATGAAGAACTTCACCATCGTTCCCATGGCATTCGGGACGGTGTTCCGCACGCCGGACGACATCAAGGAAGTTCTGAAGTCCATTCACCCGTCATTGAAAGACGTGCTGCGCCAGATGACTGGCAAGCTGGAATTTGGACTGAAAGTCACCTGGGACCGCGATCGCATTATTGAAGAACTGAAGCGCGAGCACGATGAGATACACCGTTTTCACCAGGAGCTCACGCGCAAGCACCTGCAGTCCACCTACTTTGCCCGCATGCAGCTGGGCCGCATGATTGACAAGGCACTCGCCGAGCTGGCAGCCAGCTATGTGCGCGACATCTATGACGGTCTTCGTTCGGTCTCGGTCGCATCCCGTGATAACAAGCCGATCGGCGACAAGATGATCCTCAACGCGGCCTTCCTGATCCAGAAGGAGCGCGAGGCGGAGTTCGATGCCTCGGTGAATCGCGTGGCGCAGAAGTTCGGCGACCGCCTGAACTTCAAATACACCGGCCCGTGGCCGCCCTATAACTTTGTGAATATCCGGCTGAAGCTGGAACGAGGGAATGCGGGATAGATGTTTCTGATCGACGATCTGCTGCTGGCGCCCTTTTCGGGCTTTAACTTCATCATGCGGACCTTGCGCCGCGTGGCGGAGGAGCAGTGGACTGACGATGCTCCGCTGAAAGAGCAGCTGCTCGAATTGCAGGTGCAGCTCGAAGACGGGACGCTTACGGAAGAGCAGTATCTAGAAGCCGAGGCGGAGATCTTGCGCGAGATTCGTGAAGTGCAGCGGCGCAAGATCCAGCTGGCCGGCGGCGACCCTGACGCGCTTGCCGGAGGGCTCACCGGCCAAGTGGGCGAAGGCTCCAGCGCCTCAATCACCTGGAATCCTGAAGACACCGAGCAAGAATAACCCGCAAATCCGGCAGCTTGCCTTTTATTCCCGCAGGCATTTACCTTCACACCCATGCCGGACGACGATTCGCCCCAACCAGAGAAAACTTCCATCACTCCTGCCGCGGACGGAGATTTTGCTCCTGCGCTGAACGCGCGCCTTGGCGGATGGACCGCCGCCATGGCGATTCACTTTCTTCGCGCCACCGGCGACGAGGTAGTGGCGGAATTGGAGATTGGCCCACAGCACCACCAGGCGTACGGTATTGTGCATGGCGGCGTTTACGCCGGAATGATTGAGTCGGTTGCGTCTGTGGGCGCGGCGCTCTGGGCAGGAAGAACGAACCATTCCGTTGTGGGTCTGGAGAACCAGACATCTTTCCTTCACGCCACGCGACAAGGTATCCTGCGCGCAACAGCGCACCCGCTGATGCGCGGACGTCGCACCCAGGTTTGGGCCGCCACCGTGACAGATTCGGCGGGAAGAGTCGTCTCAGAGGGCAAAGTGCGCTTGCTGGCGCTGGAGCAGGGGACGTCACTCGCCGGCGAGGGAGTGAAACTCAAGCCCGCCGATGGATAGATCCTGTTGCACTCTGGAGTAAGGTCACTTAGTTCCATCATGGCAAGTTCCGCCACCATCAGGGCTACAACCGTTTTCTGCTGGAGTGAGAGTTGATGCATCCCTAAACTCAGGTTGCTGCCAAAATCCACCTGAGAGAAAAAGTTTTGAAGACGACTCTGCGACATCTTTGTATTTCCCTGCTTCTGAGCCTGTCATCTTTTGCGACAGTGACTGTAACCGCTCCCCAGAATGGAGCCACCGTAACTTCTCCCGTCCAGTTCGTAGCTTCAGCGAGTTCTGCAAATCCAATTACGGGCATGCGGATTTACATCGACAACACCAGCGTTTTTGCCACCAGCTCTTCGAGCATCAACACGAGCATCGCGGTTGGCAGCGGGTCTCACTCGGTCGTGATCAAGGCCTGGGATTCAACCGGTGCTATCTCCAGCCAGTCTCTCTCAATCACGGTCAGCGGCACCTCGCCGACACCCTCGCCCACGCCGACTGCATCGCCTACCCCAACACCGACCAGCAGCAGCCTGCCTGCGCCTCCTTCAGGGTCGGTCGTAATATCGAATATCGACCAAATGACCGGGTGGCAGAACTGCACCACCTGCGCGGGCGCGAATGGCGCAGGCACTTCAGCGGTTTATTCCATGCAGGAAGGGGTCGGCTCGCCGTCGCTCGACGGCAGTTCGGCGCAGTTCAATATCAGCGGCAGTACGCCCTATTCTGACGCGCTATGGTGGAAACAGCTGGGCGGCAACAACAATATCCACAACTTCAAATACGACGTCAGCTTCTACCTGAAGGATTCCACGGCGCCGCAGGCGCTGGAGTTCGACGTGAACCAGTCCAACAACGCTCACAAGTTCATCTTCGGGACCGAATGCGACATCAAGGATGGCGGCGTTTGGAGAATATGGAGCAACGCTTCCAGCAGCAGCTGGATCTCCACAGGGGTGACCTGCACGGCCCCGGCCGCATTTACGTGGCATCACCTTACCTGGGAGTTCCAGAGGAATGACACCCAGGTGGTTTTCGTCGGGTTCACCTATGACGGCGTGACGCACTACATCAACCGGTCATTCGCGGCCATCAACTCCAGCGTAAGTGAGATCAACGTTGCTTTCCAGATGGATGGCGACTACAAGATGACCGCCTACTCCACATGGCTCGATCAGGTCACACTGACCTACTGGTAGCCCGAAACGCCCACTGGACTGAGCTGGTGGGCGCGTTTTCTTCTCTACTCCATTACATTGCTGAAACTGCTGACAAAAAAAGAGGGCCACTCAAGGTGAGTGGCCCTGGGCAAAGAGAGCAGAAGGAACCGGGAAGCGCCGGCCTGGTCCTTAATTTCCTTGGCTGTATTTACCAGCCAGCGCTTCCGTCTTGCTTTAGTCGCAGACGCCGCCAATGGATTGGCAGAACTTCGTCAGCGCCGCGCCACCACTTTTCCCGGTTGCGGGAAGAGTGATGGTCTGCTCCTGCATCACGCCATTAACCAACACCATTCCATTCGGAATGATGAGTGAGGGATGGTCAAAAGGCGCGCTCTGTGCCCGAACACGTTCGTCGGTGAGAGATTTCAGGAAGGCCACCACCGCCGCTTTGTCGTCGGGGCTGAAGCCTGCCCGTTTGAGTTCGGGATCGATATCCGCGGAGGGGAAATCTCCACCGCGGCTGTAGAAGTCAACCACCTGGCTGAGCGTGGCCTGACCTCCGTTGAGGAAATACGGCCCGGTGAGCTCAATGTTGCGAAGCCCCGGGGTTTTTACGGCACCTCGGACAGAAACGGGAGCGCCGGGAGGGACAGCGGTCCCGCTTGCCTGTCCTAACGACGCCAGTGCGGCCACGGAAAGTGAAGCGAGGCCGGAAGGATCAACAGCGGCGAGCCCTAAATCATCGTTGGTTGGACGCACACCAATG
>JBAIYI010000827.1:0-4831 GCA_037915955.1 Terriglobales bacterium | reverse complement strand
TTGGTTATCTGTTTGCATTTAAGTAACGCATCGACCGGGACGGAAATGTCACGGCCATGGAGACCGAAACCAGGGGAACAGCGGTCTTCATACGGTCGCGGCGATTTGAGCCAATGGGACTGCCTTTTCCGAAAGGGTCGAGCGCAAGGCGGCCATACGGCCGCCTTGTCGCGTTTTCTGGCGAAGTAACGATCGCTTAACGATTTGCGGAGCTTAGCCGCTTGATGACATGTCTTTTGTTCGGGGCCGTTGAGAATTGCTAAAATTACAACCAGCTGCTCCGCTTTTAGCGTCTAAGTAAGTAACTGGTTTCGGATTAAAGGCAAATGTTTTTGGCCTCCCGCTATCGCTCTTTCGTGTTTCTGCTCGTTGCTGTGTGCTCTGCCGCAGTTTTTGCGCAATCCCAATCGGCTATATCAGTTCCACCTCGCCCGGATCTGCCCAGAGACGCCAATACCTACGTTCGCGACATTATCAAGAATGAAATCGAGTCAGACGCTAAGGACCACACGTTATGGCGCTACCGCTTCCATCGTGAGGACGAAAAGAACAATTATGATCGCGACGTAGTAGAAACCCGTGATGGTCAGCTCGCCCGCACGCTGCTGATCGCCGGCAGGCCGCTTACCGAGGACCAGAGGCGCAAGGACGAAGAGCGCATGCAGAAGCTCGTCAACAGCGAGGATGAGCGGGCCAAGAGGGCGAAGCGCGAGAAGGAGGACACCGACAAGGCCGTACAGATGCTCAAGGCCATTCCGGAAGCGTTCATCTTCAAATACGCGGGCGAGGAGGCGGGGCAGCTGCGCCTAACCTTCTTCCCCAATCCTCATTATGACGCGCCGACCCGTGAGCTTCAGGTTTTCAAGTCACTCTCCGGCTCCATGTGGGTTGATCCTGTAGCACGGCATCTGACCAAGATCGAAGGGCAGCTCTTCGAAGATGTAACTTTCGGATGGGGCTTCCTGGCGCGCCTGAACAAGGGAGGCACATTCAAGGTGGTGCAACAAGACGTGGGCGACGGACACTGGGACGTGACGTCTCTCGATGTGAACATGAATGGCCACGCCATGTTGTTCAAGAGTATTGTCGCGCGGCAGCGAGAAATCAAAACCGGCTACCGGCGGGTTCCGGACAATCTGACCATCTCACAGGCCTATCAACTGCTGGAAAAAGGCACCACCACCGCAGCTGAAAACTCCGGGCAGTCGAAAGCCAGCGAACCTCACTCTATGGCAGCCGGACAAAAGTAAAGCGCGCCCGCTGCTTTTCGGCGCCGGGCGCGCTCCAGTGAGTTCTCGATCTCTTCTTTATTTTTATTTCACTTCGTCCCGCCAGCTTTCTTGTCGGCCTCCGTCTTCGGGCTTTCCGGGGCAGCCTTTTCCAAACCTAAATCAACCAGGATCTTCGGATTCTTCTCGTCAGAAGCCAGCAGATTGTGGCAGGCGCTGCAATCCTGGGTTATCGCGGTGCCCTTGGTTGAAGTGTGTGCCTCGTCATGGCAGCGGAAGCAACCGGTGAAGTCAGTATGACCCAGGTTATTGGCATAAGTGCCCCAGTTGACCTTCATCTCCGGGAACACGTTGTGATCATACGCTGCTTTCACTGCCTGCGCCGACCGGCTGATATCGCCACGCCTCTCCGCATACAGCTGGGCATAATTATTTTTGTAAAAGTTCTCAAATGCCACCGGAATTCTTGTGTCCGCATCCTTGCTGCTCGCGTATTCCTGCTTCAGGATTGAGACGGCCGTCTTCTTCACAAACGGAAGCGTAGGCGAAATCTCTCCCGCAAGGATCGCCTGGTCAACCGCGCGCTCCGGCAGTTGGTAAATGTGTGTGGGGCGATTATGGCAATCAATGCAGTCCATGGTCCTGAGCTTTGACTCGTCCGGTTTCGAGGCTCCATTTGCGGCATACACCGTTGTGGCTCCGCCGGATGTGTACTCGACCCAGGGAATGGTCTCGCGTTTCTCGTCGCTCGCGTAATACCTGACCGTAATGCCCTCTCCCACGTGGCGTCCGTGGATGCCGATCCGGCTGTGGCCGCCGCCCAGGTGTAGCATCAGCACGGTATGCGTCTGGGTGTTTTGTTCATCGCTCCCGTAGCTCACAATGTCGCGCAGGCGGTCTTCGTCAAACTTCTGGGGCCAGTGGCAGGTTTCACAGGTCTCGCGCGCTGGCCGCAGATTCTGTACCGGCACGGGAATCGGACGTGGATAGTTATTAAGCGCCACGGCAATCACCTGTCCCGCACCCGAAAGTTTGCTCTTCACGAACCATGAAGCTCCGGGCCCAATGTGGCAGTTGACGCATTCCACCTTGGAGTGGGGTGACCGCTGATGGGCGGTAAACTCCGGCTTCATAACCGTGTGGCAGGTCTGACCGCAAAAGCTGACGCTGTCCATGTAATTCACGGCGCTGTAGGTAAACTGCATGGTGATGATGATGTTCAGAAATGTCGTCACCGCCACGAAGCCCGCGAGCCGGCGCAGATCAGGATTTGATGGATCCAGGGGTGGGAATTCCGCGGGCATCTCGCCTTTGCGGATTTTGCTGCGCCGGTTCCACCAGATTCCGATTGGAATAAGAATCAAGCCCGCAATGAACAAGGCCGGAATCAGCATGTAGACAACGATTCCCAAATAGGGGTGCGGTACTCCTCCGCGGAGCGTAATCTGCAGGAAATAGAGCCACAGCAGCGTGGCTGTGGTAACGATTACAACGCCAGCAAGGCTGAGGGCGTTATTCGAAAGAAAAACCAGCGGTCTGAGCCATTGGCGAACGCTGCGCATCGGTCGCATCCCCTCCTGAAACAGGAATTCTGATTATCCGGAAACAGCGCACCGGGTGACTGTGATATCAATCACAAGCAAACCGCTGACATAATATGCCAGCGTGAGATTCATGGGTAATAAAAGCAAGTCCGTGGTATCGCCCAACTCAGCGATAGGCGAAGATCATGGCATAAATGATCCAGACCACGATGCTGAATCCTGTGGCCAGTGCAATCCAGGCAAAGAAGCGCACCGTCTTAACCACCACCGGCTGGTGCGCCTCTGCAAGATGCTCTTCCAGCCTTCCGCTGGCAAGCAGCTCTTCATATTCTCGCGGCTTGTCGCGTTTGAGTTCCGCCAGAGGCATGTGCCCCGTGAACACCGTGATGTCCATGGGGAACTTCTCCGGACGCAAGTGCGTGTTGAAAAAGTGAATCGTAAAAATGAAGCCGGTGGCCAGAAGAGCTTCGTCGCTGTGGATGATGGTAGCCACATTGATGAACCAGCCGGGAAGCAGGCGGGTAAAGAGGATGGGGAACCAGAGCGTCAGGCCGGTTGAGCCGATCACGAAAATTCCCCAGAACACGGCAAAATAATCGAACTTCTCCCAGTAGGTCCACCGGCCATAGCGGGGGCGCGGCCCCAGGCCCAGGAACCATTTCATCGTGCCAAAGAACTCGGTGAGGTCCTGCTTGTTAAGCAGCAGGCTCTCTTTCCCGAACAGCATCTCTCCCCAACCTTTGCCCTGGCGCTTCTTTGTCCGGAAGATATCGAGTAGATGCGCAACAAACACACCGAACATCAGAACGGCAGCACTGCGATGGATAAACCCTGCCGTTTCAAATCCACCCAGGGAGCGGGACAGCCTGGCTGCCCATCCGGTATATGAGAACTTCAGGGAAAGCCCGGTGAGAGCAAGCGTGATGAAGCTGAGTACCATGCAGGCGTGCATCACGCGGTGCCGCGGCTGAAAGCGTACGAACTCGAGTTGCTTGTGAACTCTGGCTGTGGTGGCCGGAACAATCACCTGCTCTGGGCTCACGATTCCCGGTTCTTTGGCAATGGATGACATCACTCTCCCTCCCGCCTTCCGCGCCTTTCACGCTCAGCATGAGCTCGTTCTCTTGCTTCTTCCGCCCTCAGCTCACGCCGCATCTGCATGGCCTTGGGAAACCACAGAAGAGTGTGCAGGCCGCCAATTACAAAAGTTCCCACCAGCAGTGAAGTCATTCCCCAGAATGTCCAGAAAAGGAACGGGAACTTCCGCGGGTCGTGATGCGTAGCATGCGTGAGGTAGCCGGCAAAGCGCCGCGTGGCGCCCGCATGGCACTTCTGGCAGGTGGCAACCACGTTGGCCCGGCTCAGGTGCGATTGTGGATCGTTGACGTTGCGAATGTCGTGTGCGCCGTGGCAGTCGTAACACTTTGCGGTTTTCGTGTACCCAAGCCGCGACACCTTGCCGTGGTAGGTCTCGAAATAGGTCTCCGCAATGGCGGCGTGGCAGCGGCCGCACTTGTTCATGATCTCCAGCTTGAACTGGTCCTGATCGGCGCGTTGAATCGTGTGCGCTGTATGGCAATCACTGCACACCGGCAACTGCTTCCCGCTATGGTCATTGCCCGCCGCATGCACACTATGCGAGAACTGCTCCTGGATTCCGTTATGGCACACTCCACAGGTCTGCGGCACGTTTTTGGGATTGACTGTTGATTCCGGATCGGACTTCGGCAGCTCGCGATGGGCGGTATGGCAGCTGGTGCAAGTGGCCGTTACGGTAAGCCCGCTCTTCAGCAGGCCTTTGCCATGAATGCTTTCGGAGTAATGCGCGATGATTTCGTGCTGCTCGCCCTTGTACCGAACGGCTGCCTTCTTGCCTTCGCGATGGCAACTCCCGCACAGAGCAGGCACGTTGGTCGGGAAAGAAACCGACGCCACATCACGCTTTCCAAGTATCTTGTGGGTACCATGGCAGTCGCGGCATGTGGGCGCGTTGGGATCATCCTTCGCGTGCAGCTGACCGTGAACGCTGCGCTGGTACTGCTGCGCGACCTCGGCATG
>JBAIYI010000250.1:0-16519 GCA_037915955.1 Terriglobales bacterium | reverse complement strand
CCACGGCAGTTCCGCCCAGCGGACACAGTGGTTCAAGCGAGGCCTGGAGCATGGCACCATCGAGGGCTGCAACACGTTCCAGTAACGCGTCTCAACGCCGTGAAAGATCATTCATCGCCTGCAGAGGTAGCAATGTGTGGGCGAGTCTTGGAGGCTGAGAGGATCTGAACTTCTCAGGCACTCTGTGGTGCAACTTACTTACCGTCCCACCCGCTTCGCCAGCTTCTCCACGACGCTCTCCAGATCGGGATATCCTGCGCCGAAACTGCGGGTGAACCAGTTTCCGCCGCGCTCGGCCACAACTTCGCCGTCTGCAAGCACCTTGAACTCGCCGGTCTTGCCCGGAGTTACCAGCGCGTTGATGCCCAGCCGCCTGGTAATCATGGCCGCGAGACCCGCAGCCTTCTGCTTGTTCCCCTCTCAGGTGGGACAGGAACGTATCTCTATCTTCATGCGTAAATCTCCGAGGGTTTCAAGTATATCGCCGCAACCGGGTGAAACTACTTGCCGCGCTACGCTGCTGATCCGGTTTCTCCTGCCGGCTGGTCAAGCAGCAAGCGGATGCGCCGGCCGAGTTCAGGGAATTCAAATGGCTTCTCCATGATCTCCAGTTGCTGCTCGGTCGGCGCGCCGTCCGGAAAGCCGGACATGAAGAGCGCCCGGATGGAAGGCCGGTCGCGACGAATTGCCCGCACCAGCGAGTCGCCCCGCATGCCGGGCATGAGGATGTCCGTGAGCACCAGGTCAATGGGGCCGCGATATTCCTCTGACAGGTTGATGGCCTCGGTGCCGTCCGCCGCCTCCAGCACACGATAACCCAGGCTTTCCAGATACGCCCGCGTCATGGCGCGGATGCCGTCCTCGTCCTCGGCCAATAGGATCGTCTCATGCCCGCGCGATGGCGCCTTCTCCACCGGCGCGGCGACTTTCGCACCCGGCGCTGCTGCCGTCTGCGGCAGGTAAACGGAAAAGCACGCTCCCTGCCCAGGCTGGCTGCTGATCCTGATCTGGCCTCCCGCGCGCTGCACGATTCCATACACGGTGGAGAGGCCCAGTCCCGTTCCCCTGCCCTGTTCTTTGGTGGTGAAGAACGGCTCGAAAATGTGCGACTGCACTTCCGGTGACATGCCATGCCCGGTGTCGCGCACCTGCAGCACCGCGTGGTTTTTGAATGTCCGCTCGGCGCCCTCTCCCATCAGGAGCGATTCGCCGCCCGTGGAAATCGATAATGTCCCGCCTCCCGGCATTGCGTCCTGCGCGTTAATGGCCAGGTTCAGGATGGCAAGCTCCACCTGATGCACGTCCAGAAAGATGTACAGCGGATCGGGCGCAAGCGAAATCTTGAGCTGCACCACGTCAGAAAGCAACCGCCGCAGCATCGGCTCCATGTCCAGGATGATGGTATTCAGGTCGGCGACGCGCGGCGCGGTCTGGTCTTTGCGGCTGAAGGCCAGCAGTTGTCGCGTGAGCGATGCGCCCCGTCTCGTCGTCGCCAGCACCTGCTGGCAGACGTTTCTGTGCGCCGCATCCAGGGAAGGATCGTGGATGAGCTGGTCCATGTAGCCCGACATCAGCATGAGCAGATTATTGAAATCGTGCGCCATGCCTCCGGCCAGCCGGCCCACCGCTTCCATCTTCTGCGATTGCCGCAACTCCTCTTCCAGCTTCCGTGACTGCGTCACGTCGCGAAAACTCCAGACGCGCCCCACCACACGGTGGTCAATTCGCTGCGGCTGTGAGTAGCGCTCAAAGATCCGCCCGTCCTTCAAGTGGATCACGTCAAAGCTGGTGGCCTCGGGCTTCGAGTACAGCTCTTTCACCTTGCGCAGGAAGTCTTCACTGTTCTGGATCTGCGGCAGCGCGCGGGAGAGCAGGTCGGCGTCGGCCTTTCCGCCGGCCTCCCCGGCGCCGATGCCCCACATGGCGAGGAACCTGGAATTGCAGCTGCTTACTTTTCCTTCTGAGGAAACCACCAGCAGGCCGTCTGCCGTGGCGTCCAGCGTGGCATTGAGCAGGGAGATGGCATTCTGCAATTCCTGCCGGCTTTCCAGCCGAAGCGCGGCGTTACGTTTCGCCAGCTCCGTTGCGCGTTCGCCGATCGGCTCTGCCAGATCAACATTCGCCGCGCCCACCGCCTGTTCCACCTCCGCCCGAAAGCGCAGGTCATGCCCGGCAAAGATGATCCCGCCGATCTCAGGATCTTTGAGCCGGTTATTGGCGACGATTTCGAAAGGTATCCAGGTTCCGCGAGCATCGCACAGCCGGAGCATGGAAGGCACGCCTTCGCCTTCCTGCTTGAGTGTTTGCGCAAACTCAGATGTGGCTCGCGCCGCGTCGTCAGGATGGACGAACTCGAAGATGCGATGCCCGAGCACATCTTCGGCTTTGAATCCGAGTACGGTTTGTACCCGCAGATTGACGAACTGGACCACCGCGTCTGCATCGATCAAGGCAACAAAGTCGGGCAGATCGCGGATCAGAGTTTCAAACCACTTTTCCCGGAGCACAGCAAAAATCCCCTGGGTCGGACATCGGCGAACCTGTACAGCATACCTGAACCCGCGCAGAACGGCAGTGTTACGGAAGAGAAAAACGACTTGGCCTAGAATCTGAGGATTGGAGACAAAGGACGTGACGCCCGTTCTGAACTCAAGCGAGTTCTCGCAACGGTTCCCGTTCGAATCGGCGCGCCTCCTTCTCTGGCCAATAAAAGGAAGTTCCAAAATGGAAATCAAGAGAAGCGGTTCACAGCCCTCAACCAAAGGCCCTGACGACTGGTTTACCGGCACAGTACGCATTGATCCTCTGTTCCAGGCGCCCGACCCGGCGCTGGTCCAGGGGGCCAGCGTGACCTTTGAGCCCGGCGCGCGCACCGCATGGCACACCCATCCGCTGGGACAAACGCTCATCGTCACCGCCGGCTCCGGACTGGCCCAGCGCGAAGGCGGCCCCATCGAGGAAATCCGCCCCGGCGATGTGGTCTGGTTTTCGCCCGGCGAAAAGCACTGGCACGGCGCCGCGCCCACCACCGCCATGACTCACATCGCCATCCAGGAGAAACTCAATGGCAAAGTTGTCGACTGGCTGGAAAAAGTCACCGACGAGCAATATCAGGGCAGGAAGAAATAAGCCGGGGAGGGTTGCGATACGCGGTAATCCGAGCGTGATCTCAATTCGAATTTTCAGGTACCGCGTGTGATTCCGGAGATCGCGCAGCCGCTAGCCCCTCGCGGCTCTCATCCGTCACGGCGGGGAGGAATACTCGGAAGGATGTTCCGCTCCGGCCCGGTGTCTGGCTGGTGCGGTATCTCAGGCTGCCGTTGTGTTTGGTGACGATATTTTTCGCCAGCCACAGGCCAAGCCCGGTGCCTTTCAATTCCTTGGTGGTAAAAAACGGCTCCACGATTCGGTGTCGAATTTCGCGCGGAATCCCCGGGCCGCAGTCATGGATGGTGAAGGCCACGCCGTCTGCGCCGCCGTGCATTGCCCGGCGCGCGCGGACTGTAATGGTTCCTCCGTCCGGCGAAGCATCCAGCGCGTTCGCCAGCAGGTTCGCAATCACCTGCCGCAGCTCTCCAGGAAACCCGGCAATTTCCGGCAACTCGCGCTTTTCCCACTGCAGCCGGATATTACGCGAAGCCATCTTCGGCCGGTAGAGTGACACAACGTTCTCTACCAGGTCATTGGCATCAACCGCCACCGGCTCTTTCGTGTCGCGATGAAACGAAAGAATCTGCTTGGTGATGCGCGCCACCCGCTCCAGCTCCATGGAAGCCTGCCGCAGGTACTCCGAGACGGTCGGCTCCTTGGACACATACTGCGATAGAAAAATCAGGTTGGTCAGCGCTTCCAGCGGATTGTTGATCTCATGCGCAATGCTCTGGGCCAGCCGCCCCGTTGCTGCCAGCTTCTCCGCGTTCTGCAGTGACCGCTCCGCCAGCTTGCGCTCCGTGATGTCTGCCAGCACCACCACCGATCCTACCCGCTCGCCTTCGCGCTCCACGGAGTCCACGGTAATGTGGAACCACCGCGCCCGGTGCTGCGCCTCTCCGCTGAACCGCGCCGGTTGCCCGTGATCGAGAAAGTCGGTCCGCCCCAGCACCTGCTGAAAGATTGCCGCTGCATCCTGGCCAATTATCCTCTCGGCGCCGTCACAGCCCGCAGCCTCGCACAGCTGCTCAAAAGCGTAATTGGACCGCACCACCTTGTTCTCCAGATCAAGCAGCACCACCGACTCCGCCAATGCGTTGAACGTGCACTGCCACTCCTCCGCCAGCAGCCGCGAACTCGTTTCTGCCTGCTTCAGCCGCAGCAATGAGCGCACCGTAGCCAGCAGTACCGCCGGCTCAATCGGATGGGTCAGGTAGCCGTCTGCGCCGCCTTCCAGCGCTTGCACCTTGCTTTCGTTGCTGGTGAATGCCGCCGAAATCTGCAGCACCGGAATTCCGGAAGTCGCGGGATCGCTCTTGATCTTGCGGCACACCTCGTAGCCAGAGACGTCCGGCAGCTTCACGTCCAGAATCACCAGGTCGGGTGCGCGGAGCACGGCTTCCAGTCCGGCATGCCCGCTGGCACACTGCTCCACCGTCAGATTCGCCCTCTGCAGGATCCGCGAGAGGACGTACCGATTCTGCTGGTTATCATCGATCAGCAGGATCCGTGGCTGGTGACCCGCGCTCATTCCCTCTCCTCAGCTGTGATCTCGTAGCTCGCCAGCGACTGCAGCAGCACCTCAGGACTTAGCGTGCTGGTGACTTCGCCCTTGCTGATCAGCCGCGCTCCCATCCCTTGCAGGAAATGACTTTCCGTCGAAGTCACATTCTTTGATGTGTAAACAATCACCGGGAGCGTGCGTGTCTCTTCTGCCGAGCGTAGCCGCTCCAGCACCGCAAATCCGTCCATCTCCGGCATGACCAAATCCAGGATCATCGCATCCGGATGCTCGCGTTCCACCATCTCCAGAGCTTCGCGGCCGTTATGTGCCTGCAGCAGCTGCAGCCACGGCCGGTCCAGCAGCTCACGCAGGATGTATAGCGAAAGATCATTGTCATCCACCAGCAGCAGCTTCTTCGGCTTGGCGTGCCGCGTGAGCTCGCGCAACTCGTTCACCAGCACTTCCGGGGTCACTGAACTTTCAAAAAAGGTGTTCGCGCCCGCGCCTATGGCCCATGCCCGCTCTTCTGGCCGCCCCGTCGCGATTATCGGAACCTGCCGCAACGTCTTGTTCCCTCCCTCGCGAATGAACGTCCGCAGAAACTCCCAGCCGCGCGCTCCATACGCGTGGATGTTGCAGATCACCGCAACCGGAACGTGCTGTGTGGCCCATTCCTGCGCCCGATCAATGCTCTCAGCATGCACCAGCATGAACTCGCTTTTGCGAAATTCCTCATGTCGAACCGCAAATGTCTGGTAATCAGGATCGATCAGCAGCACCACGGGACGGGTAAATTCCTGCGCCGTTATCTCCTGCGTCGGCGTCGCCAGTTCGCCTCCCCGATAAACAAGCGGGATCTCGGCATAAAATCGTGAGCCGCGTCCCAGTTCGCTCTCCACCCAGACGCGACCGCCCAGCAGAGTAGCCAGGCTGCGGCACAGCGGCAATCCCAATCCGGTCCCGCGGAAGCGCTCCTGCAACGGGTTATCTACCTGCGTGAATTCCTGAAAGATTGCCTCGTGATTTTCCGGCGCAATTCCGATTCCTGTGTCCTGCACCATGAACACAATGCTGTTCTCTTCGGTACCGCGCGCCACCACCTTCACTTCTCCCTGCGGTGTGTACTTGATGGCGTTGGAAATAAAATTCCGCAGAATCTGGGAAACTTTGCCTTCGTCGGTATGCAGCGGAGGCAACTCCGAGACAGCCTCAAAGACCAGATCAACTGACGTATTGTTTGCCAACAGCGGCTTCAGCATGCCCTTGAGCGCGCTGAACAGCTCTGAAACCTCGAACGCCTTGGCCCGGATCTTTGCCTTGCCCGCCTCAACCTTCGCGATATCGAGCAAGTCATTCACCATGTCAGAAAGCAGCTTGGCCGATTCCAGAATGAATCTGACCTGCGTCTCCTGCTCTTCCGTCAGCTCGCCGTCCATGCGATCCATCAGCATCCGCGCCAGTGACATGATGGAGTTCAGCGGCGTGCGGAACTCATGTGAGATGTTCGAGAGGAAGTTGCTCTTCAACTCTGACGCGCGCCGCAGGTAGTCTGCGCGTTCGTCGAGCTCCGCATACAAAGCCACCACTCCGCGGTTGGTATCTTCCAGTTCGCGATTTAGCAGCGCCAACTCTTCCTGCCGTGCCCGCAGCTCCTGCAATGTCTTCAGCAGCTCGCGGTTCTGCCGCTCAATCTCCTCATACGGATTGGCTGGCTCCAATGCGTTCACCTTTTCCCGGAGTTCCTGAATGCGCGATTGAGTAAGCGGCGGCGCCGTCCCTGGCAATTCTTTGCCGAAGGTAACCACCGTGCCGGAAGGCTTGCTGCTGATGTCAAACTTATCCATCAGCCGCTTGGTGCCGATGATGCCCAGCCCCATGCCGGTCTGCGACTTATATCGCCCATCGAAAATCTGCTGCAGGTTGGGAATTCCCGGACCGGCGTCCGCGATGGTGACCTGGAGCATTGGCTGCGTCCCACTCTTAATGGCAAAGTTCACCTTGCCGTTACGCGCGTAACGGAATGCGTTGCGCGCCATCTCTGAGGTTGCGGTGGCGATGCGTATCTGCTCCTGGTTGTCGAAGCCCAGGATTGACGCGAGATCGCGTGCCCGCTGCCGGGCCAGCACTACATCGCGCTCATTGCGCAGGGCGATCTCGTATAAAGCTGTCGTCATTTCACATCGTTGTTGCGGGCTTCACTACCAGAACGCTGGCATCGTCTCGTTCACGGCGAAAGTCGCGCAGCATTACGCCGGCGATGACCGCCGCCTGCCGCGCCAGCAGCCCGGGATATTTCGAAAGGTCCCAGCGTGACTGCACGCCGTCAGAGTGCATCACCAGCACGCCATCCCGCGGCCAGTCGATCTTGAATTCCTGCACGCGCCCGATCACGTGTCCCAGCGTTCCATTGTGCGAAACCAGGTTGCGCCCCAGCGTGTGGCTGAGCACGGTGGCAGCAATATTACCGATGCCGGCAAACGTCAGCAGCCCGGAAAGCGGCCGAATCTCGGCAACGGCAGCTGCGGCGCCACGAGTTTTTTTAAGCGCGTCATGGATGCGTTCCAGGATCTCTCCCGGCCCGCTTTTCTGATAAGCCTGGAAAATGCGGACAGCCTCGTCGGCGGCCTCCATGGCGGCGACTCCGTGTCCCAGCCCATCCACCACCAGGAACATCATGCAGTCGCGCCCCCCGAACCAGCTGATGTTGTCACCGCAATACTTCTCGCCTGCCAGCGGCACCAGAAAACCGGCGATGTCGAGCGCCAGTTTCGGCTGTGTCTCCGGCTGCGCCACACGGGCATACAGGGCTGTTCCCTTGCCGCTGGAGAAGAGGTCAAAAGAAGTTGCCATTCGCCGGATTGCGCCCAGGCCGGTTCCGGGAGTGTTTCCCGTGGAAAAGCCGTCTTGCAACGCGCGAGAGATGTCGCTGATACCGGGTCCGCGATCAATCGCCACGATATCAAGTTGCGGCTGGCCGAGGCCCTTCGAACCAGAGAGCAACAGGTGCCCTCCTTTCCCATACACGACTGCATTGCGCGCCGCTTCTGTAATAATGATCGCAGCCTCTCCCGAGCGCACCTCACTCATCCCCAGCGCTGCCGTCAACTCTGCGCCCGCCCGGCGGGCCACCGACGTGGAGCTCGCGTCCGAGAGAACAACACTTCTTGAAATCTGGTTCATTTCCAACGCACAACTGTTATGCGGGTACCTTGCCCCGGTTCTGATTCAATCTGAAACTCGCTTACCAGCCGCTTGCTTCCGCCCAGCCCCAGCCCCATGCCGCTGCCGGTCGTGAATCCATCTCTGAGCGCGGCGTTGATATCTGGGATGCCTGGTCCCTGGTCTTCGAAGACCAGTTTTAGCCCCCCGCGAGAAACATTATCCACCTGCTCAATCAGCATCTGGCCGCCTTTACCGTGGTCCAGAGTATTGCGCGCGAGCTCGCTGGCGGCGGTCACCAGCTTCGTCTGGTCCACCAGGGTAAAGTGCATATCGGCTGCCCACTGCCGCACCTTCTGTCGTGCCAGGACCACGTCGCCTGAGCTGCGGATGGGCAGGCTCTCGCGCCGTACCACCTTCATCCTTCAAACTCCGTGTGGAAGTCGCCACGCACCTCGTACAGCAACTCCATCCCAGATTCCACGTTCAGTGCTGTTCGCACCCCGCTCAGTGACATGCCCAATTCCACCAGCGTGATCGCAACCGCAGGCTGCATACCTGTAACCACTGTCTCGGCATCCAGCACCCGCGCCATGGCGGCAATGTTCGCAAGCATGCGCCCGATGAATGAATCCACGATCTCCAGCGTGGAAATGTCGATCAGCACGCCTTTGGCGCCGGTGTCAGAGATCTTTTGTGTCAGGTCGTCCTGCAGCTGCAGCGCGAGTTGGTCATGCATGTCCACCTGGATGGTGACCAGCAGGAATTGCCCCATGCGGAGGATTGGAATGCGTTCCATCTATTCCTCCTTTTTCACTTCCGGGCCCTTGCTGGCAACCGCGGCTGGCCGGCCGTTGACGGAGACTACTGTTTTTCCGTTGCGCTGGAGGCAGAGCGCAAACGCGTCAGCCAATTTTGCCTTCGTAATCACCTGACTCAAGTCAATTCCCAGATGCACAATCGTCTGCGCGATCTGCGGCCGCACGCCGCTGATGATGCACTCCGCGCCCATCAGCCGCGCCGCTGTGATGGTCTTCAGCAGGTGCTGGGCCACCAGCGTATCCACCGTGGGGACACCAGTAATATCAATGATGGCGAACTTCGAATTCGTCTGCACCACCGTCTCCAGCAGTGATTCCATCACCACCTGCGTGCGCGCGCTGTCCAGGGTGCCGATAATCGGCAGCGCCAGGATGCCGTCCCACAGCTTCACCACTGGCGTGGAGAGTTCCAGCATCTCCTGCTGCTGCCGCGTAATCACCTGCTCGCGCGTCTCCAGGAAGGCGTCCGCGGTGAGCAGAGCAAGCTTGTCCAGCAGCAGGTTGGCGTTCCAGATTTCGTCAAACATCGCGTCCGGGTTCTTGCCGAGCTCCGCCCTCACCGCCGAAAACAAGGGCTGTTTCATTGAGAGGACGAAAGTCGCCGTTTCGCTGGGCGTGAAGCCTTGCCTCGCCCGCGACGCTGAGATTTCCGTGAGCATCTGGCGCGCCGGCTCCCACGCGCTTCCTTCCAGTGTGGTCACATTGCCGGCCTTGGTGCCGTCCACGATTGCCGCGAGCAGGTCGCGCGACTGCTCCCTCAGTTCGACATCGTTCATCAGGTCGGCGCGCTTCACCGTTCCTGCCATCTGGTTTATCCAGTCAGCCTGGATCTGGCTCTGGTGGCGGCTCAGAATTTCAGGCAGCTTGCTCATGTATTAGTCCTCCCTGTCGGGCTAAAGGCTGGTCTCGAATTGGCAAGTATAAATCTGCCCGTACGGGCCGGGAAAGCAAGCCAACCGGTCTCTCATGAATGACCTATCTTGACGCGTACATGAACCCAGGGAGGCGACAGGTGTGCAGGCCGGATCAATTAGATGCAAGTCTCAGGGTGCGGGTTTGCTGCTGATTACCATTGGTATCGCTAACGTGGAACTCGAATCAGGGCAAAGCTGGACGTCACATTCCAGCGAGATCAGTCTATTTCACCACAATGGACCAGCTTAGACGGGAGTTCTCTCCTGCATGCAACCATCCCGTAACCTTCGTGTATGACGGTCGATAGGCGGCAGAGATGCCCGGACAAGCAGAACGTGATTCCGTTTGGCTGCGTTCTTAACCAGGGGTCAAAGGCGATGCTCTTGTCGAGTATGCGGTCGATAATTTCAGCCACATGCTCGGAATTTGGCGTGCGGAGTGTCAATTCTGGCAGACCACAAAGCTCTCAACCTGCTTTTGATTTCAGATCACCCGATCTCCCGATCCGCTTGCTCACTGGATCGCCGAACTTGCGCTCTTGCCGAATGTCGCCAGTGCCCTTTCCAGCCCCTCGGCTCCTGACCACTTGGGAACCACGTTCTGCACGCCGAAGTAGTTGCAGATCTTCTGTTCGGTCTCGCCCATCACGGTCCATACCACCACCGGGATTTCATGCAGCTTGGGGTTGGACTTCCACAACCGCAACACCTCAAAACCACTGTCGATGGGAAAAGACAGGTCCAGCAGGATCATATCGGGGCGGTCCCGGCGGCCTTCCAGGATATCGCGCATCTGCACCACTGCCGCGGGGATGTTGTCATAAACCTGGACGTCGGTTGCGCCCAGTTTACGGAATACGTCAACTGCGGCTTTTGCATCTTTCGGGGTATCTTCAACAATCAGAGCCTGTCGCATGCTTTCACCCTGGGCCGGAAAACCATGCCGGCAAAACTTGGATAAAGGAGTAACCGCGTCATTTTACTCCAGCCAGATGCAATCCGGACCAAAAGTGCGCTCTTAAATTTCCGTGCTCCCCAAAATGGGACCGCTTGCGCCTAGTGCCTGTCTCGCTCCACGGCAGCCCGGGTTGTGTCAATGCGGTCTCTTCCGCCCGGTCCGCAATGGCTCACTCCCCGCTCCACGTCGGTGCCTTCTTCATAGTCATTCCACGTCTCCACCAACAGGAAGGGCGGCGCGTTCTGGCTGCCGTAGTACTTCCGGAACACCGCCATGGTATCGGCAAAGGTCTGGCCGCAGCCGTAGCTCATGTGGCGGTTCTGTGACCAACTGGCCCTCGTGTCATCGAACCCCGGCCACACGCCTCCAATGGCCAGCTTGTCCGGATGATGGGCAATCATGCTCTTGTAGAACCAGTCCAGATAATCGAGCCCGGTCGCGCTGCCGTCCCGCTGCCAGCCGCGCTTGCCCGGATGGACCCAGGCGTAATAGCCGTCGAAGTCGCGATCATATTGTTCGTTCTGGTCCTTGTAAATAAGCAGCGGACGCTCCGGCCATGAGTTCGTCACCTGCCGCACCCGGTCCCAGTCCGTGCCGGCAGTTTTGGGAAAGATAAAAATAACCGGCCGGCCCTGGTACGTGAGGTACGCGGCGCGCGCCGGCCCGGCATTCGCGCTGATGTACTTGTCATAGAGATACTGGAGGTCCACGATCACCGCGTCGGTTGCGCCGCCGGGATTGTCCACCGCCTCGTCATACTGGGCCGCAATCTTGAACGCTCCGTTCTCGAGCGCAGCCTGCGTGAGCAACTGGTAGGTCTTGTCATTGAACTCATTGCGCGGTCCGTACCAGTTCACCACAAACCCGCCGATATTCATGTCCCTGGCATGGGCAACCTGCTGCCGCAACGTCTGGATATCGTGGCTGGAGTAACCCACATCGATGTGCTTGCTGTTGCCCCACCAGGGCTGGTAGATGGCAAGCAACATGGGCCCGCCCTCCACCCCCTGAAAGGCCCGCGTTACGGCATTACGCGTGCCGGCCGGCCGCGCACATCCGAACAGAGACAAACACAAAAATATGATGACAGCGAAATTAGTCTGCACAAAAAACCTGCTGATACCTGGAGTCTTAGGACGCTTACATAAGATGGCAGATTCAGCAGTTCGCGTTGGTCGGCTGTTCTCCTGCTTCTCCCTGCTCCCCGCGTAATTCGGGTTAAGTTTTGTTGGCTGTGCCCCGTTTAAAGAGCTCCTCACATCCCCCTGTGACCCGCATCACGTTCGCACGTGACGCATCGCACAGCGCTCCGGTGACTGCAAGGCAGATTCTCATATCCGTGTTGGACGGCGTCTGCGGTCAGCACCCCAAACAACTCTGGCTTCCCGAATGGCCGCTTAAGTCGCACAAAACTGTTTATTTAAGTCCTTTGGGGCAGGTGAAGGCTTTATATGGATAAATTCAAAGATGCAGGACACCTCTTCCGGCTGGCAGCGGTTTTCCTGGCCGGAATTGTCGTCTTTATTCTGGCCCGCGGCTTCCTGGTTCCCAAGAGCTTCGGCCAGTATGGCCACTATCGCGGCAACGCTCTCGCCGAACTCAAGTCTCTCCCGGTTTCCTACGCAGGCCATGACACCTGTGAGGCCTGCCACTCTGACGTGCAGGAGAAAAAGGCCAAAAGCAAGCATGCCCGCGTGAACTGCGAAAGCTGCCACGGCCCGCAGGCCAAACATGCTGACGATCCCACCGCGCTAAAGCCGGTGAAACTCGACACTGCCGTTCTCTGCGTCCGCTGCCATGAGGCCAACACCGCCAAGCCGAAGTGGATGCCCCAGGTCGTCTCAGCTGATCACGCCGGAGGCGTCGCCTGTGACACCTGCCATCAGCCGCACAGCCCGGCCATTGAAGCACCAAAGACGGAAGCAAAGAAGGAAGTAAAGACAGGAGCGGGAGTAAAGAAATGAACATTACTCGCAGAAAAATGCTTGTTCTACTCCCTGCCGCTGCGCTCGCATGGGAAAACCTTCTGGCCGGCGAGCCTGAAAAAGCTCCCAATTACGGCACCGCCGAGCACTGGTGGGCCATGCTGGTGGACATCGAAAAATGCATCGGCTGCGGCAGCTGCGTGAATGCATGCCAACAGGAAAACCATGTGCCCGACGGATATTACCGCACCTGGATCGAGCGCTACCGCGTTTATGACAACGACTGGGACAATCCCGTGGTCGATTCACCCGAAGGTGGCAAGCTCGGGTTCCCTTCAGAAAAGAATCCGAACGTAAAGCAGTTCTTCGTCCCCAAGATGTGCAACCACTGCGCGGATTCGCCCTGCACCCAGGTCTGCCCCGTGGGCGCAACCTTTATCAGCCCTGACGGCGTAGTGCTGGTCGACGAAAAATACTGTCTCGGTTGCCGCTACTGCGTGCAGGCCTGCCCTTATGGCTGCCGCTTCATCCATCCGGAAAAGAAAGTCGCGCAGAAGTGCACCCTGTGCTATCACCGCATCAGCAAGGGCCTCACCACCGCCTGTTGCGAGGCCTGCCCGACGGGCGCGCGACAGCTCGCCGATCTCAAGAACCCTAATGATCCCATCCACCAGTTCCTGCGCACTCACAGCGTGCAGGTGCTGAAACCGCATCTGGCCACCGGCGCCAAGCTCTACTACAACGGCCTTGATGGCTCGGTCCGCTAACTGATGAGGGAGGAATTGACCTGTGCATACTGACGGCTTCATGTATCCGAACGAAATCGAATTGCAGTGGAGCATCCTCATCGCTGTGTACCCGTACGTTACGGGACTGGTGGCCGGGGCCTTCATTCTCGCTTCACTGGAACGCGTCTTCCGGGTAGAAGAGGTAAAACCAACCTACCGTCTTGCCCTGCTCACGGCGCTTGCTTTCCTGCTGGTTGCGCCCCTGCCGTTGCAGCTTCACCTCGGACATCCCGAGCGCTCGTTTGAGATGTACCTCACCCCACATCGATCTTCCGCCATGGCGATGTTCGGCTTCGTCTATCTCTGGTACCTCATGGCTGTGCTGGTGGTCGAAATCTGGCTCGACTACCGCCGTGACATCGTCCTCAAGGCCCAATCCACCACAGGCTTCAAACGCCTGATCTATCGCGTGCTGACTCTTGGCTCAGACAACATCAGCGAACGGGCGCTCGCCATTGATAACCGCGTCGGCTGGATTGTCACCGTCATCGGCATCCCTTCGGCGTTCCTGCTCCACGGCTATGTCGGGTTCATCTTCGGATCCATCAAAGCCAATCCCTGGTGGTCGACCCCACTGATGCCGGTGGTTTTCCTGTTCTCGGCCATGGTCTCAGGTATCGCGGTGGTGATGCTGCTCTATATGCTCACCAGCAAGCTGCGCAAGCAACCCATCGACATGCGCTGCGTGGACACCATTGCCAAATATCTCTTCTATACCTTCATCATCGACTTCAGCCTCGAGATGCTCGATTTGATCCACCGGATCTACGAGTCGGACGAATCGTTCCGCTCGCTCGACTTCATGGTGCACACCCGGCTCTATCTCTCGCAGATCGTCATTCAGATCGTGCTCGGGACTGTGGTGCCGATCGGCCTGCTCGTCCTCGCGCAGATCTTTTCCCTCAACGAGAACTGGCGCAAGCGGATCTACGTGTTCTCCGGCTGCCTTACCATGATCGGCATCTTTGCCATGCGATGGAACGTCGTGATTGGCGGGCAGCTCTTCTCCAAGAGCTTCCTCGGCTACACCACTTACAAGCTTGAGCTGATTACCCGGGAAGGTCTCCTGATCGCGGTGGCCCTCATGCTGCTTCCGCTGGCCATTCTGTACGTGCTGGTGAAGCTGCTGCCGCCATGGGAGGGAGCGGAAGAAACAGCGCACGCCACCTCGGCGCGCGCCGGCGCCTGAGCAGTTCATACCACGAGCGGAGGAGAGGGTGATGGACCCTTCTCTTGAGGAACATGCATCCCTGATCAAGGGACTTGCGGAAAGAATCAAAGAGCTTGAAGGGCGGCTCGCCGCCCTTGAGGTCCGGGACGCCGCTCGTCCGGAGAACATGAACATCTTCTCCGTCGCAGTTCCTGCCGCCCATCCCACGCCGCTGCCCGCCTCCCACCCGCTCAAGCAGATTGCTGATGGTGGCTCCGCGGGAGTCATGCCCGTGATTGGCAAGGTGTTCCTCGGCCTTGCGGGTGCTTACGTTTTGCGCGCCCTGGCCGAATCGGCCGCGTTGCCTCAGATCACGGTCGCCGTCGCAGCGCTCTTCTACTCTGCCGGATGGCTCGTCTGGGCCGGTCGTTCCAGTTTCCGCTTCGCCAGCGGAGCTTACGGCGTTACAGCCTCTCTGATCGTCTTTCCCCTGCTCTGGGAAGCGACCGTACGCTTCAAAATTCTCCCGGCGCTTCTAACTGCCGCAATTCTCCTCGGCTTCGTCTTGTTGGCCTTCTTCGTGGCATGGAAGAAAGACCTTGCTGCTGTCGCCTGGCTCACCACCAGCTTTGCCGTGATAACTGCGCTGGGATTGTTCGTCGGTACGGGAAATCCGGCGCCGTTCGCCCTGGCTCTTCTGCTGATCGCCGCTTCTGCGGAATGCGCCTACGCCATGGGACATTGGCTGCCCGCGCGCGTCATCGCCGCATTGGCGGCAGACGTTGGCATGCTCATGCTGCTTGCGCTCTACACCAGCCGCGAACTCTCTCCCGAGTACGTCCGCATCTCGGTTCCCGCTCTGCTGGCTTTTCTGGCCGCGCTGTTCCTCATTTCCACCGTAAGCACTCTGTTCGCAACTGTCGTCCGGCAGCAGCCCATCAACTACTTCTCCGTCTTTCAAACTACCGTCACATTCCTGATCGTCACGGTTGGCTCGCTCCGCGCTACGCACGGCGCGGCCCAACTCTGGATCGGCGCTTTGTGCATCGTGGCTGCCGCAATCAGTTATCTGGCCGCATTCACGTGGTTTGACGAAGATCGCCTCGTCCGCAACTATCACGTCTTCGCCACCTGGGCCGCCGCACTGCTCACCTATGGCGCTTTTCTGAGCTTCTCCCTTCACTCCGCTTCAGCCTGGCTCTGTCTGGCTACGCTCGTCAGCATCGCCGCTGCTGTGCGGACCTCTCGCGTCACGCTCGCTGCGCACTCACTTGCGTTTCTCGCGGGCGCGATCTTCAGTTCGGGATTCCTGACGTTTGCCTTTGCCGCTGTGGTTGCCGATCGGCCGCAGCCTGCAACGTTCACCATCGTGATCGCCGCAGTCGCCGCCATATGCAGTTACGGCGCTCTCTGCAAGCTCGCCACCCAGCTCTACTCAACCTTGGTGGACCGTGCAGTGCGTTTCTGCTTTGCCACCCTCGGCGCGATGGCCCTCTTTGCCTTGCTGGTCGGCACCGCCGCTCAGCTTGTCTCGCCGAACCCACCCCTCCTGGCCAGCATTCGCACCTTCCTGCTGTGCTTGCTCGCGTTGAGCTGCGGCTTCGCCGGCTCACGCTACTCCAGACCAGAACTCCTGCCCCTGGGCTACGGACTCATGGCCGTCTGCACCTTGAAGCTGCTCTTTGAAGACCTGCGCGCCGGCAGCGCCGCCTGGCTCGCCATCTCGCTCTTCGTGTATGGCCTGGTCTGGGTATTGCTGCCGCGGATCACCAAAAGCAGTACCGCCGAACAAGCTCCGCCCGAAGAACAGTCCAAAGCAAAGCGCATGGCTGGCTGACCTGCCTTGACACTCTGGAACCGTGAGTCTTAAGCTTCCCGCTACCTCTTCGCGCCGCTTCCCGGCTGCGCGAAAGCGTGGGGGCCATCGAGTCCACAATGGATGCCGGCTACATTCTTGAAACCAGGGGCCTGGTTAAGGAGTTCAAGGGGTTCGTCGCCGTTAGTGACGTGAACCTGAAGGTCCGCAAAGGCACCGTCCATGCGATGATTGGCCCCAACGGCGCCGGCAAGACCACCTGCTTCAATCTGCTGACCAAATTCCTCGAGCCCACACGCGGTTCCATCTTCTTCAAGGGGCAGGACATCACCCG
>JBAIYI010000296.1:0-2812 GCA_037915955.1 Terriglobales bacterium | reverse complement strand
GTGATCGGCATCTCTCACACACGGGAGACAGACCAATGAAGCTGAAACTCAACATTCTCGCCTCGTCCTTGCTGCTGCTGGTGGCGGGCATCAGCGCCCACGCGCAGAGCGTGGTGCCGAAAGACACCACCATCAAAGTAAGGACTGACACGGCCATCCCGGCCAAGCCGGAAGCCAATTCAACGTTCCAGGGCAGTGTAAGCACTGACGTGACTGACAGCTCCGGCAAAGTTCTGATTCCGCGCGGCTCGCGGGCGCAGCTTGTTGCCGAGCCAACCTCTGACGGCAAAGACACCAATCTCGATCTGCAGTCGGTTGTCGTAAACGGCCAGCAATACATGCTGCAGGCTGCCAGCAAAGAAAGTTCTGCTCCGGGCGGCATCGGAGCCAATAAGCGGACCGGCAAGTACGTCGGTGGCGGCGCTGCGATTGGCGCGGTTCTCGGTGCCCTTCTCGGCGGCGGCAAAGGTGCGGCGATTGGCGCCATTGTCGGCGGGGCTGGCGGCGCGGGCGCCCAGGTCTATACCGGCAAAGGTAAAGAACTGCCGGCCGAAACTGAGCTGAGCTTTAAGCTCGCCCAGGATCTGCAGTTGCAGCCCATGTCTTCAGGCAATACCAGCAGCAACCCGGGCAGCACGCGGAAGTAGTTTTTTCCGGCGAAGCCTGGGATCGCAAGAAGATGCGAGGTACTTTTGTGCCTCGCCTCTTTCATTGCAGCCTGCTAATCATCATCATCGGAGAGCTCTTTCAAACCGCCTTCTCCTACCAGGCTCCGCAGCGCCCTTTCCCCTCCGGCGCCATCCTGTTTGCCCGCCACGTTCCCATCCTTATCGATCACCACGTAGATTGGGTACACCTTCGCCGCGAACATCGCTGCCAAATTGGTGTCATCCGTGAGGACAATCCGCGTCTTGCGCGGATGCTGCTCCAGGTACTTCTTGACCGTCTTCTTCGATTCGCCGACATTCACCGCCAGCACCACCAGTCCTTTGCTTTCGAACTCCTCGTTCAAGCGTTCGACATACGGCAACTCCTGCTCGCAGTAGCCGCACCATGTCGTCCAGAATTCCAGCAGGACGACCTTGCCTTTCAGCGACTCATTGTTGAACTTCTCGCCCGTGGTAGCGGTTGCATTGAATCGCGGCGCCGGTTCTCTGCCCTTGTCTTTTGCTGAAATAAGGACGCCGAACGCGCCGAGAAGAGAAACAATCAGGAACAACCGAACAGTTCTGATCATGGCGGCGCACTGTATCACATGCCGCGGCCATAGTCTCGCAATTTGAGCCTCAGCGCTGGTTTGTGTCATTCTGGTCTACAGGGGATGAAGCCGCCAATCACCAAATTCCTGACCGCAGCTGCTCGCCCCGAGGCATTCCCTCGTGAAGGCCCGCCGGAATTTGCCTTCCTGGGACGTTCCAACGTCGGAAAATCCAGCCTGATCAACTCCCTGCTCGACCAGAAAATCGCGCATGTCAGCTCCACCCCTGGCCGCACCCAGACCATCAACTTCATTGGTATCTTTGATAAACCCGGCCGCCCTGAACCTGACATGGTGCTGGTGGATCTCCCCGGATATGGCTATGCCAAAATCTCGCGCTCTATCTCAGCCGAGTGGCCGAAATTTATCGAGCCTTATCTCAAGCACCGCGCCGTGCTCCACCTGTGCATCGTGCTGATCGACATCAACATTCCTGCCCAGCCCTCTGACCAGCAATTGATCGAATTTCTGAAACATTCCGGGCGTGAGTTTCTGGTGGTCGGGACTAAAAGTGACAAGCTTTCCGGCAACAAACTGAGGAATGCCCTTGCTTCGTTGCAGCGGGAGCACGGGATCAAGGAAATTCTTCCCTACTCGGCCAGGACCGGAGAAGGCCGAGCCGCGCTATGGCGCGAAATCAAGTCGCGGGTACCGGCTCAGTGATCAAGGATCCTTTCGCGCGCAAGATGTGGAAGGCTGGTCTCGGCTTTGCCAGCGGCATGCTGGTTCTGTTTGCCGTGCTCACCATCGTGTACGTCCATGTACGCCCGAGTTGCCCGGACCAGTTGATCTCTGAATCGGTGAGCCCGGACAAGCGCTGGACGGCCTCGATCCTTCAGCACCGTTGCGGAGAAGAGTCGCCCTTCATCTCAAGAGTTACCATTCGCTCAGGCACGAGCAGACTGAAAAGAGGATTCTTTTCCGGGCAGGCCTTGGAGCCGCCGGTGTTCACCGTGGAGCAGGATGCGCTTGGCGCCGGACTGACTTTGCTGTGGAGCGGCCCCGATCAGCTCACGGTTCTTTGCGCAAAATGCAGCCCGAAATTCATTCGCATGCGAGAGAATCTCTCTGGGCCGGTAACTATTCTCTATCAGATTCCCGAGCGCTAGCGCGCCGCACTTGCTGCCGTGCCACGCTGCTGGAGCCAGCTTGCCACTTCGCCACTGAGCTTCGAGCGGGTATCGATACAGCGGTTCATCCGCTCCATGCTCTGCCTCAGTGTCCGCTCAGTGGAAGCTACCTTGTGCTCGCTGAAGAACTGTTGTGTCTGTTCGCGCAGCCCGGCATCGCAAAATGCGCTGGTACTACCTACAATCGTTGCCCCGGTCCCAAACGTCAATTTGCCTTCCACCGCCGGCCAGTGCTGCCGAACCCATTCCCAGACCTGCTGCTGGGTATTCACGTTGATCAGCGACACGGCCACGTACTGTGCGGCGTCCTGGTTCCGTGTTTCCGGCGCAATAATGCGCTCCAGCCAGCGCGCCACCAGCTTTGGATCAGTGAATCTGCTGAGTGCTTCTGCATAGTTGTTGATCTGCTCCGGCGTGTTTCCCT
>JBAIYI010000185.1:0-8551 GCA_037915955.1 Terriglobales bacterium | reverse complement strand
GCGGAATATGTCCGGCTGATGTATTCGAGGGATCGACGATCACGCAGGTGTTCCGGGAGAGTGAACGAAATATCGGCCAGTTCACCGGTTTCGGTGATAGAGAGGGCCACTTCCACCTTGAAGGCCGACTCGCTGCCACGATCTTCTGAAGTGGGATCGAGTGTGGGCTTGAACGAGATGTAGTAGTGGAACGCGTCCTTTTCCGGGTTGTAAATACCGCGCGCAACTCTCAGGGACATACGCAGGGAACAAGATTTTTATCACACCTGCGCGATCTCCACCAGAGGCAGAGCGCAAACTCTTTGCCTGACAATACGAGAACAAGTGCGACTCGAGTTTTACAATCAAAACATGAAAGTTTTCCTTACCGGTGCGACGGGTTTCGTTGGCTGCCACATGCTGCAACGGCTCTTGACGGAAGGTCACGCGGTACGTGCGCTGCTTCGCTTTCCAGAAAAAGCTGCAGCGCCGCAAGGAGCCGAATTCGTTCGCGGAGACGTTGTCTCGGGTCAGGGGATTGATGCGGCGATGCAGGGATGCGACGCCGTGGTCCATCTGGTCGGGATTATTGTGGAGAAGGGAAGCAACACATTTGAAAACGTCCATCACATCGCCACGGGAAAGGTAGTAGAAGCGGCAAAGCGGAGCGGGATCAGCCGCTTTATCCAGATGTCCGCGCTCGGGGCGAGAGCAGAAGGCGTTGCGGCCTACCAGACCTCAAAGTGGAAAGGTGAAGAGGAGGTTCGTAGAAGCGGGATCCCATACTGCATTCTGCGCCCATCGTTGATCTTCGGCCCGGGAGATGGATTTGTTACGCAGATGATGGACACCATGAAGAAGGCCCCGTTCTTTCGGCCTGTGCCGGGTGATGGAAGCCCAAAGTTCCGGCCGATCCACGTGGATGACGTAACGTTCTGCTTTGCCCGCGCGCTCACATTGTTAGAGGCTACTAATCAAACGATCGAACTCGGGGGCGCGGACGAGCTTACGCTGAATCAGGTGCTGGAAGAGATTGCCCGCTGCGCTGGGGTTCGCAAGCCAGCGGTGCATGTTCCAATGCCACTCATGTATCTAGGCGCGAAGCTCGCGCAGTTGCTCCCCAACCCGCCGGTCACAGTGGACCAGCTGCAAATGCTCCAGGAAGGCTCAACCTGCGACATTGGCCCTATGACCCGCATCTTCCAGTTCACGCCACGCGGCTTCCAGGGTTGCGGAAGATAGTTTTCCACGTGAGACAAAAGCGCGGCCAACTTTTGACGGTTGCTCAACTCCGGATCAGATCAGGTGGTTCGCCGTCGCTGAAATTTCATCCATATCGGTGTGCCCAAGGTAAACGTCCCAGCTGAAATTCAGGCTCCGTTTAGATTCGTTTGCGAGCAACTCGTGCCGCGGCCGCTCGAGGATGTGTTCCTGTTCTTCTCGCGCGCGGAGAACCTTGAATTGCTCACGCCGCCGTGGCTCAAATTCAAGATCCTCAGCGTGGCTCCACAGCCCGTTGAAAAGGGGACGGTTATCCAATACAAGTTGCGGCTGCGTGGATTTCCGGTGCGCTGGACCACCGAGATTCTGGAGTGGAATCCGCCATTCGGTTTTGTCGATTTCCAGAAGAGTGGTCCGTATCGGTTGTGGCATCACACGCACCGTTTCATCGCCGACGGAGAAAACACCCGCATCATGGATGAAGTGCGTTATGACCTGCCGTTCGGGCTGATCGGCAGATTGGCACACTTGCTCATGGTGAGGCGTGATTTGGAGAAGATCTTTAGGTTTCGCGCGGCAAAGACAAGAGAGCTATTCGCTGGTGTCATCGCCGATCAGCAGAGCCGTCCCAGCGTTTCGCAGATTGCCGACCGCTGAACCAGTCGCTGCAGCTCCAATTCTGCCTGCTTCCGCGCGACGGCATCCAACATTCTTTACATTCTGACTTCGCCAAGTAGAATAGCTGCTTACCCAGCCACTCCATGAAGCATCATCCTAAAGGCTTCTTCGTCCGCCACTTCGGCCTGCGTGGCGTGGCTGTTTTTGAAGCCCTGAAGGGACTGCTGGCCCTCTCTATCGGCATCTGGGTGCTCACCCTGATGCACAAGGATGTCTACCAGGTGGCAGAGCACATGCTCCGCAAGCTGCATATCAGCCTGGACCGCCACTTCGCGCAACGCATTCTGCATGCCGCCAATGCAATCACTGACCGCAATCTCTGGGTTTTCTTCGCCGGAATCGTGGCGTACACGGCCGTGAGGCTGACGGAATCGATCGGGCTGTGGCTGGAAAAGGAGTGGGCGGAGTGGTTCGCTCTGATTTCCGGCGGGCTCTACTTGCCCTTCGAAGTTTACGAGTTGGTAAGGCACCACTCTGCGGTTACTGCCGCGGTTCTGATCATCAATGTCCTGATCGTTCTTTATATGGGCTGGCTACTGAACGATTCTTACAAGCGCCGTCGCTCAGCCGAAGCCGCATTGGATGAAAGCTCTACCGATGTTGACCTTCACGCTGCCGATTGACGGCTTTGCGGTCATGGAGTGCAAGGCGATCAGAGTGCCTGGTAGACGGTTTTTCCTCCAACCACGGTACGCAGGACCTTTGTCTTTAAGATTTCTTCCGGCGCAACTTTTGTGATGTCACGGTCGAGTACGACGAAGTCAGCCAGCATTCCCGGAGCCAGTGTTCCCTTGGTCCTTTCAGCGAACTCGGCGAACGCCGAGCCGGTAGTGTATGCAGCAATGGCCTGATCAATCGTCAGCTTCTGATCGGGGAAATATTCTTTGGTGCCCGCTTCATTCTTCCGCGTCACCGCGCAATAGATGCCGCGGAATGGAGTGATCGGCTCAACAGGATAGTCGGTGCCGAACGCCAGATGGACGCCATCTTCGAGGAAGCGCTTCCATCCATACGAATACTTGGCACGTTCTTCTCCGATGTGAGATTCCGCCCAGTTCATATCGGTCAGGAGATGGTTGGGCTGCATGGAGGCGATTACGCCCAACTGCTTGAATTTCTCATAATCTTCCGGCGCGACGACCTGGGCGTGCTCAATGCGGAAGCGAAAATCGCGTTTGCCGCTGGCCTGCTCGGCTTTGGCAAAGGCATCAAGCGCCATGCGGGCGCCACGGTCGCCGATGGCGTGGAATCCAAGCTGAAATCCGGCCTTCGCGCGCTCAACCGCTTTCTGATCGAGCGCGTCCTGCTCATACCGAGGGATGCCGGCGTTCTTGGGATCATCGTCATAGGGCGCCAGCATGGCTGCGGTGCGCGATCCGAGAGAGCCGTCCATAAAGCCCTTGAGCATCGTCGTGTGCAGCATGGCATCGCTCGAGGCATGATGCGCGCGTCGTTTCTCCAGTTCTGAAACTGGGGCGTCGAAGGGCAGCCACTCAGAGATGCGGAGAGTCAGCTTGCCTTCTTTCTCCAATTGCTCGTAAACCAGAAAATCTTCCCAATCGGAGTTGTCCTGCGCAGAAGTTAGGCCCCAGCGTGCGGCATCCTGAAGAGCGAGTTCAACCGCACGCCGCCGCTGCTCAGGCGTCGGTGCAGGGATCTTGTCAAAGACCAGTCCCATCGCGGTCTCGCGCAGGATGCCGGTGGGCTCGCCTTTTTCGTCGCGATCGATTTTTCCGCCATGTGGATCCTGGGTTTGTGCCGTGATTCCGGCGGCTTTCAGTGCGGCACTGTTGGCGATGGCAATGTGCCCGTCAACTCGGTTGAAGATTGCCGGATGGTCGCCGGCCACACCATCGATGTCCTGGCGCGTCGGCGTTTTCTGTTCCGCCCAGAGCGTGTGGTCCCAGCCGCGGCCAGTGATCCATTCATTCGGGGCTGCTGCTTTCACCCGGGCCGCGATGCGCTGCTGCATCTCGGCAAGAGACTTGGTCCCTACCAAGTCAACATTCAGCTTCTCAAAGCCACCGCTTGAGAGATGCGTATGGGCATCGTTGAAGCCAGGCATAACGAAGTGGCCGTCCAGATCAATCACTTGGGTCTTCGGACCCTTCAGCTTTTGGACTTCTGCATTCTTTCCGGTAGAGATGATCGTGCCGTTCGAAACAGCGATGCCTTGATCAAGCCGTCTTCCGACATAGTCTTTACATACGAAGAGCCTGCAATGTCCTGTATGGGCGAGTGTACCGGTATAGACATTACCGTTGATGAAGATGATGTCGGCTGATTTTGGTTGTTGTGCGTCGGTAAGGCTGGTCATTGTGAGTCCGAAGAAAAGCACAAGCAAAAGTCTCATTCATTCACTCCGGCGAGGGCCAGGACTGCGAGTAAAATTCGCTTCAATCCTAAATCACGGTTGGTGCAGTCGAACCATTCGCGCGGAGTATGAGCGCCGCCGCCATCGCCTCCCGCGCCAATCGTGGTGGCTTCGATACCCAGCGCCAACGGCACGTTCGCATCAGTCGAGGCCAGCCTCGGATGAGACTGGATCCGCAGGTGAGAATCCACGGCGCGAACAACCTTCAGCATGCGCGCGCTTGCGGGCAGGTTTGCAGCCGGGCGTTCCCCGATGGGCTCAATGGCAAAGCGCACACGCGGCTCGCCAGCACGGAAAGACAGAGGAACTTCGCTCCACGCCTCATTCACGCTTTCGCGCAGACGGTTCTCCAGGCGCTGCAGTTCCTGTCCTGAGGCGGAGCGCAAATCCACACGCGCACTGGCACTCTCCGGGATCGAATTGACTGATGTCCCGCCCTGCACCACGCCGATGTTAAACGTTGTCCTCGGATTGTCCGGGACTTCGCACTCGCTGAAACGAGACAAGGCGCGTGAAAGCAGAAGGATCGGATTGGGCACGCCGAAATCGCTCCATGAGTGCCCTCCCGGTCCGCGAAAAGTAATCTCGAAGCGACGACTGCCGAGCGCCTGCGTCACGTAGGTATCGATTCCCGCGCCGTCCACCACGAGCAGGGAAGAGATACGATCTCTCCATTGGCCATTCGAGAAAATATGGCGCATGCCGCGGAGATTACCTTCGCCTTCTTCGCCCACATTCCCGATGAATGCAACGTTTCCGGCAAGCTGCAATTGAGAACGCTTGAGCGCAGAGGCGATAGCCAGAATCGCGACCACTCCGGCAGCGTTGTCACTGATCCCGGGACCGAACAAGCGGTTACCTTCTTCGCGCGTCTGCAGTTCAGTGCCGAGAGGAAAAACCGTGTCCAGATGCGCGCTCACCCCCAGAAGAGGCGCTGCAGGTTCCTGCTGCAGCAGGCCGAAGACGTTCCCCAGTTCGTCGGCCAGGACATGCTCCAGGCCAAGGGCCTTGAATCGTTCTTCCAGCCAGCGGCTGCGGGCAGCCTCGCCGAACGGTGGCGCTGCGATCTCAGTAAGCTCGCGCTGCCAGCGACGGAACTCCATCTCCTGATTGTGCAGATAAAGGAAAGCCGAGTGCACAGCACGCATTTCCGCCAGACGCGTGATCTCCTGAAGGGGCTGTGACGCGGAATCAGAGCTGGAAAGACGTGGCATGGGCGACCCTCAACTATAGCGGAGCGCCGTTTCGCGGGCAAAAAGGAAGCGGCCCAATCGGACCGCTTTCGAAGGAGAGAATGCCGGACAGTTACTTACTTGCTGGGGGAAGGAGCCGGGGAAGCTGCCGGCGCCGCAGAGGAGCCTGCGCCCTTAGCACCCTTTTTGCTCTTGGTGGTGGTGGCGCTGTGCTTCTTGCCGCCCTTGTGAGACTTCTTTGTCTTGGTGGTTTTCGTGGTCGTGGTTTGCTGGGTCGTGGTGCTCTGCGTTGTGCTGCCCGCTGAACTGCCGGTTGATGTCTGAGCGACTGCCATTGCGCCGCCGAGTACCAGAGCGCATGCAAGTGCGAACAAGTTCTTCATGATTTCTTTTCTCCTATGATCGTGGGGCGGTACCCCCGTCTTTTGTTTCTATAAACAGCGCACGCTGAAAATAGTTTCACGGGGAGGCACGGTTTTTTCAGGGTAGAAGCTGTACAGAGTTGATGCTTGAGGGGATTAAGGCCGGAAACAAAGCGGCCTTTTTCAAGGCCGCTGGAGGAGCCTGGCATTGCAAACTTATTTCGGGGGTGGCGTGGTTGTGCCGCCCGAGTTCTTCTTGCTCTTCTTGCCGCCCTTGTGGCCCTTCTTTTCGGTAGATCCTTTTTTGCCGCTGTCAGTGCTTGTGGTTGTTTTCGGAGCCGGCTTGGTTGTGCCTTTGTCGTCGCCTTTCTTGTCAGTGGAACCGCCGGTTCCGCCGGTTTGCGCGAAGCTAAGGCTGGCGCCCAGCAGGACAGCGAACACAATACGCAGTACTTTGCTCATGTAATCTCCTTGAAGTGAGACCAGATTTTGGGCCCGGAAATCTATGGAGTGATCTGGATGGCGCAACATTGTATCCGTGAATGTGGGCAAACAAAAGCGGCCTTTTTCAAGGCCGCTTGAGGAATCTACCCTGCAAACTTATTTCGGGGGCGGAGTGGTGCTGGCGCTGCCTTTCTTGCTCTTTTTGCCGCCCTTGTGATGGGCGCTCTTATGCTTCTTGCCGCCCTTGGTGCTCCCCGAATCAGTGGATGTGGTTCCGGATTGGCCGCCAGTGCTGCCGCTGGTGCCGCCGGTCTGGGCAAAGGTCAAAGCGCCGCCAAGGACCAGCGCGCATGCGATTACGAATAGCTTCTTCATTCAGTCTCTCCTTCAAGAGAAAGTTTTTCAGAGTGTATGGAGTGAAACCCTGGATCGGGTAGTTTGTTTCGCGATCGGCGGAGTCTCCCTAGGCTCCGGTGGAGACGTTCTGACAACACGCCAGAATCTCCTCTTCGGTAAGGCACCGGTCAGACGCTTTGGCTTTCTGGAAGATCCGGTCCACCAATTCGTCACTCGGCGGGACTCCCTTACGCTCCAACCAGAAAATCACATTGGACTTCCCGCTCATGGGACCTATCTCAATGATTTGTTCCAGGCCGAAGTAGTGAGAGGGTACACCGGAATAGACGGTGTTCGCCAGTTCCATGTCGCCCTTTTTGAATGCCTTAATGACAGCGGCGGCATGTACTCCGGTCGCTGTACGAAAGGCATCTTCGCCCAGCACAGGATAGTTCCGTGGAATGGGAACCCCGGTGGCTTGCGACACCCGTTCGCAGTATCTCTTGAGTTGAGTGAGGTCCTGGTCGTTCCATGGCGGAACGCCCATGAGTTTCAGGTTGACCAGCATCTGGTCCATCTGCGTATTGCCAACGCGCTCGCCGATGCCCAGCGCGGTTCCATGAACGCAGTCTGCACCTGCCGCAAAAGCGGCAAGAGAGTTGGCCACACCCAGTCCGCGATCGGAATGCCCGTGCCAGTCAACGCGCACGTTCGCGCCAGACGGGCGCACGACCTCGTCAATCACGAAGCGGATCAGGGCTTGCACGCCTGTGGGCGTGGAGTGGCCCACCGTGTCGCAGATGACAATTGCTGTAGCGCCGAAGTTGATCGCCGTGGAGTAAAGGCGCTTCACCGTCTCCGGATCGCAGCGGGAGGTATCCTCGGTTACGTACATCACTTCCAGACCCAGCGAGCGCGCATACTTCACGGCTTTTTCCGTGGTCTGAAGCAGAAAATCGTCAGTCCAGTTTTCCGTGTAACGCCGGATGGGGCTGGAGCCCAGGAAACACGCGGCCTCAATGCCGATGCCCACACGCTGCGAAATCTCCGCGATTGGGCGAATGTCGTTTTCGTGGGTGCGAGCGGCGCAGTTGGGCCTGATCTTGAGCTTGCAGTCGGCGATCTCGCGGGCGAGCCGTTCCACGTCAGCCACGGCGCGTGGTCCTGCGCCTGGCAGACCGATATCCAGGCTGTTGATGCCCAGATCTTCCATTAAATGCAGGATTTCGAGCTTGTCGTCGATCTTTGGATCTTTGACTGACGGCGACTGCAGGCCGTCGCGAAGGGTTTCGTCGTTGAGCAGGACCCGGCCTGCGGGTTTGAACTCTGAGCCGGAAACTGTATTCCAGTCGTAGATCAGGTGGGAATGTTTCAATGACACTTTTTAAAGCTCCAAGGCTTCCCAGCTCGATTTTACTCTACAGAGGTCTGCGTCGAAGGAATGATTGTGTGCTTTTCAGGCCACCTTGCAGTCGCTTTATTAAGTTGCCATTGAACAGAAACTCGATAAAGCCGCTCATCTGGGTGGCAAAGGCCGGTCCGTAGCCGTACCACCAGAGCTTCTTCATGCGCGGCAGGCGATCCGAATCCACGTACTTGGGCCAGACCATCTCTTCCAGGCCGAACTTGCCATGAGTGCGGCCGATGCCGCTGGCCTTGACGCCGCCATGCGGGGCCTCGCTGATGCCGAAGCAGGCAACAACGTCATTCACCATCACGGTTCCTGCGTTGATCCGGCGGGCCAGAGCGTCGCCGCGGCTGCGATCGCTTGTCCAGACACTGGCCGCCAGTCCGAACTCGGAGTCATTGGCCAGCGTTACCGCTTCTTCTTCATTCTTGAAGCTCCGCACCGGCAGGACCGGGCCGAAGGTTTCCTCGCGCATTAACTCCATTTCATGGGTGACGTCAGCAAGGATGGTTGGAGCGTAGAAATTGGGTCCGAGTTGGGGCAGAGGCTCGCCACC
>JBAIYI010000659.1:0-1857 GCA_037915955.1 Terriglobales bacterium | reverse complement strand
CTCTGTTCAGAAAAAACGGACTTCCTGAGTTCGCCCAGGGTGTGCGGAAGATTCATGAAGGTAGGGCCTCTACTCGTGATTATACGCTTGAGTCTGGATTTGCCTTTGGATGAGCCGTGGCGCGGTTACGATGCGGAAGCCATTTAAATATTGGTAAATGGGAGGTATCTCGTAAATGACTCGATCGGGTCCACGCTTTGTAGCACAGGCGCCCTCGCCTGTGCCGGTTACTCTCCACCACCAGCCGGTCCGTTGCTGGCGTCAATATCAGTTTCAACCTGCAAGAGAGAAGCCGCCGGGCAATCAATCAACAGCCCCCAAATCGTTTTCAGCATGGTTAAGTCAGCTTTTTAATGGACATGCCCGTTCCCGCCGGCTTTCTCCCGGGCACGCATGGTCTTTTCCACGCGGGGAATGGTGGCGCGATAATATTCCATCAACGTCTGCAGACGCTCGGCTTCCGACTTCATTTCAAGGATTGCCTGTTTAAAGTCGAGATCGACCGGTAGTTCATTGGCTAGCTGGAAAGAGACGGGCAGTACGTCAGGATCAATCTCCGCGGTTTGACCGAGGATTGTGAGCAATTGTTCGTGGAGTTCGAGCGCAGTCTTTACATCGCTGGTGGCGCTGACGGGCTCTTCGTCCTCAAACCATGTAACTTCTGCCTGGAGGAACGAGCGGTCGTGATTCAGGGAGACGATGGCGAAGCGCTGCTTGCCTTCGGTGTTGATATCTAGCCGGCCGTCTTCATATTGCTTTGAGACGTCAATGATGGTGGCAGTGCAGCCGACTTCCGCGACAGCATTTTCCCTGGCGCGGACCATTCCGAACGGCTTCTTCTGCTCAAGGCATTCGGCGATCATCTCTTTGTAGCGCGGCTCAAAGATGTGCAGAGGCAGCGGTGCGCCGGGAAAGAGCACCAGATCAAGCGGAAAGAGGGGGAGAAGACTCACCGGAATATTCTACAACCCGAAAATCTCACACATGTTCGCGGCGCTTGACTTGTTGCTATTCCACGGCTAAAACCTTCCTCCATGAAACTCCAGGGGAAAGTAGCGGTGATTACCGGCGCGTCGATGGGTATTGGCGAGGCGATTGCGCAGTTGTTTTTGCAGGAAGGCGCCAAGGTTGTGCTATGTGCGCGAGATCTTTCGCGTACTCAGGCCACGGCGCAGCGGATCGGCGGAACCTCAGAGAATACGCTGGCGGTGGCATGCGATGTGAGCAAGCGCGAGCAGGTACATCAGATGGTCCAGTCGGTGGTGGAGAAGTTCGGCCGTGTGGACATTCTGGTGAACAACGCCGGCTTTGGCCTGAACGATTCCGTGGAGAAGCTGGACATCGGCCAGCTGCGGCAGATGTTCGACACGAACTACTTCGGCGTGATGGAGTGCATGCAGGCGGTGATTCCGATCATGCGCCGACAGGGAAGCGGCGACATTGTGAACATCTCATCGGTTTCCGGCCACATTGCTGTGCCCTACATGTCCGGCTACGGCGCGAGCAAGCACGCGCTTCAGGCTCTGGGAATGGTTTCCCGTATGGAACTGAAGAGGCATGGCATCAACGTGCTCACGGTTTGTCCGGGATATATCGCGACGGATTTTGCCAAGAACATGCTGAAGGGAAGTAATCCTGAGCGCGTGGGCGCTTCGGTGCGCTACGGCGTGGGGCCTGATGTGGTGGCGCGGGATACGCTGAAGGGGCTGCTCAATCGCAAGCGGCAGGTGGTAACGCCCTGGTACTACTGGCTGGTGATCAAGCTTTACCAGAACGCCCCGTGGCTGGTGGAACGGGCGATTCGCCGCAGCATGAAGCCAACTGCGCAGGTACTGGCGGAGGCGGCGGCTAAGAAGT
>JBAIYI010000063.1:0-4092 GCA_037915955.1 Terriglobales bacterium | reverse complement strand
CGGCCTTGCGACGGTTGGCTCCACGGCTCCGTTCGTCGGCCTGCTGGGCACGGTGATCGGAATTATTGACGCCTTCGCCAGCCTTGGAACCGGCGGCGCGGGCACAGGATTCACGGCGGTCTCGCGCGGCATCTCGGAAGCGCTGGTGACCACCGCGCTGGGGCTATTCGTCGCGATCCCGGCGGTGATGATGTTCAACTACTTTTCGGCGAAGGTGAAGGCGTTCGATGTGGAGATGGACAATTCATCGAGCGAACTGGTGGACTACCTGCTGAAACGCAATTTGATCAGCAGGGGCCAGGAGTAAACCGTGAGAGCTTTCCGGAACGAAGCCGCAGAGGCGAACTCCGCGATCAACGTGACACCCATGGTCGATGTAATGCTGGTGCTGCTCATTATTTTCATGGTGATCACGCCCATGCTGAACCAGGACAGATTTGTTCAAATGGCCCGGACCCGAAATCCCATTGACATGGCAGATGCCAACAAGGCGGACGCGCTGGTTGTGGCCGTAATGCATGACGGGCGGCTCTTCCTGGCCAATGAACTGATCTCAGGAGATGACCTGGTGGGAAAGATTGAGGGCCGGCTGGTGACTCGGGTCGATAAGACAGTCTTCATCCGCGCCGACGCGCGAGTTCGCTACAGAAATATCGTGGATCTGGCAGGCGAGCTTCGCTCAGCAGGAGTGGACCAGCTTGGGTTGCTGACCGAACAGCGGCAGCGCCAGACTCTGATTAAGGTAATGGAGACGGTTGGTCGGAGCTCAAGGCATATTCGAGCCTGAGGCCTTCAATATTGCTGGCGTGCCTGCGCATGCTCGATGGCCGAAAGTCAAGACCGGTGCAATTGTCTGCACCGGTCTGACAAACGTTTTCAGCACCGATTCATTCGTTACGCTGCCTGGCTCAAGGCAACGCGCGGGAAATCCACGTCCACCTCAAGGGCAATGTTGAAATAGTTCGTGAAGACGTTGAGCGCGACGTGAGCGACGACCTCTGCAATCTCGCCGTCGGTAAGGCCATTCTGACGCAGGGCTTCGATGCTGCCCGGCGTTACCTGCCCGCGGCGGCTGAGCAGTTCGCGCGCGAACTCAAGAGCGGCTGTGGCTTTCGGCGTGTGCCCCTGGGCCTTGCGGCTGTTGCGCAGTTCGCCTTCGCTCAGCCCCACATGCTTGCCGATTGCCGTGTGGGCCGAGAGGCAGTATTCGCAGCCGTTCTCCTGCGCCACGAGAAGTGCGATTTCCTCCCGCGTGCGCGCGTCCAGACTGCCCTTTCCCAGCGCACCGTTGAGGTCGACCCAGGCTTGGAGCGCTGCGGGTGAATTAGCCAGACCTTTGGCCAGATTGGGAGTGACTTTCAGGCTCTCCTGTACGGCTTTGAGAAGGTCTTTGGACTTGCCGGGCGCCTGCGAAGGCTCGAGAAGGGGAATGCGTGCCATCAATAAAATCTCCTTGTGTTTGAGTTACAGTCAATATAATCTTTAACTGTAACGGATCAGATTTCCAGAGATGAAGAAAGTTTCAAAGAAACGCGAGGATTTCCTCTGGCTGGGGAACGCGACCGCCCTGGATCTTGTGAATACGGAGATCGCCAGGGCAGGCGAGCGTATTGATCTCCTCAATGAGCCGGATGACTATCTGCGCTGGCTGGAGCTTGCAGGATTTCGACTGGAACGTATTGATCGCGGAAAGCATGCCGCAAGAGGGTCCGAACTGGCCAAATCTTACAGGGCACAGATGCGCCGGGGATTCGAACATCTTGATCGTGGAAAGACGTTGCCAGCGGAATTGATCAAGGCGACCAACGATTTTTCCGATCGTGGTGCGCGAAGACGACTTTCAATCCGCGATGGCAAATTCATGTTAGAGGCTTGCTGGCCGATGGAGTCTGAGGAAAGTTACGTGGCGCCTGTGGCTTCCGCGTTTGCCGAGTTTATTGTTCAAGCCGATCTCACGCGGGTGCGCAAGTGCAAAAACCCCGAATGCATCCTTTTCTTTTATGACACCAGCAAGAGCGGCACCAGGGCATGGTGCAGTCTGGATATCTGCGGAAACAAGATGAGGATGGCGGCGATGCGCGAACGAAGAAGCTCAAAACGCTGACTGAACAGCGGCAGCGCCAAGCTCTGGATAAAGGGAATGAAAGCTGATGGTTATGTCTGAGATGCGAAACGTATTTTCGGCATGCGAAACTTTGATCATCTATTTTGACTCCGCATTCAGGCGGATCTCGATCTTCTTGGACTCGCTTTCGTGCACGGTGAATCGTTCCCTTGGCGAGGATCCAGGAAACAGTTCGTCATCATTTATGAAGTCATCGCTTTCCGCCGGCATCGCGGATGCCACGTAGTCGCCGGGTGGCACATTGGCAATCGAAAAGCGACCGGTTTTGTCGGTCCATGCGTTCAATTCCACACCTGGATTTGCTCCGACCGGAAATAGCTTGACGAATGCGCCGCCAGCCGGGCGCTCATTCTGCAGAACAATGCCATCGATCTGCCCGGCGCCGGGGGAAAGAGTCACGGTCAGCAGGTGCCGTGTATCCTGCTTCTCCAGGTTCAATCCTGTTTCCAGAACGTTCTGTGTGCCAAACGTCGCTTTCCTTACATACCAGCCATCAGGAAGACCGCTCAGATAAAGCTGATGGACTGTATTACGGAGACCATTCACTTTGAACGAGCCATCATTTTCGACGTGCGTAAAGGCGTTGGCGTTGAACGCGCTCTCGCCATCAGCTGTAAGGTTGATAGTCAGATACTCTAAATCGCGAGGCTTTTCGGCAGAAAAGATTACCTTACCGGAGATTTCCAAACCGGCCCGGAGTTGTAAATGCAGGTCCTTCACGTCGGCGGCCGCGACCTCGATCCGGCGCCGCACCCAATACGTGGTCTTGTCATCCCTGCTGACGGCCCATATCACATAGCAGCCAGGAGCTACTGTCTTGAATTCGAAACTGCCATCGTCTCGAACGAATTCCTCGAAGGAATGCGCCGGAAGAATGCTGCCTTTCCTGACATCGTACTCGGCCAAATGAATCTCACGGTATTCTGCGGGTTTGCCGTCCGCTCCCTTTAAGTCTCCTGAGATCCGGTAGGCCTTTTCAGGTCGGAGAAAAAAATCCGCTCGAATCTCCTGGCCCGCGCGAATGGTGATCTTCTGCGCAGCAGCTAAAGTGCCCACGCCAGGAAAATAGACCTGCGGATGCCCGGGATTCGTCCACTTGTAGAAGCCTTTTCCCGCTGGCATTCGTCCAACGCCACTCTCCCCCTCATCCGTCGCCTGCACGTAATAGCTTCCGGGCAACAGGCCGTAAAGCCTGTACTCTCCGAGGTCGTTTGTTTTTACTCCGTAGAGGCTCCGAAATGGGTTATACGGGTCTTTCCAAAGACCGACGCCACCTTTAGGGGCAGGCCACGCGTCCATCTGCACTCCGGCAACTGGCTCTCCGTCTTCATTGACGACGCGCCCCAGGATTACTCCGGCCCGGGAAAGTCGAAACAGCACCCCTTCGAGATTCTTGCTGCAATCAAGTTCCAGCATCGCCGGTGGTCCATCTGGTTCCGGACGGTATGCCTGCTCGGCGTAGCCTGACTTGGCTGCGCGAAAAAGGTAGCTGCCCGGTCTTACATCCGTGATTCTGAAGTGCCCATGCTCATCAGTAGAGGAACTAAACGATGTGAGCTTGTAGCTGGAGAGATCGACCTGAGCTGATTTGAGCGCTTCGCCTGTGCCGGCCGCCACCACTGTACCTTCTACTGAGCAAAGCTTTATTGGCTTTTGAGTATCTGGTTCCGTTGGAGCCTGCGGGAGGGCCGCTGGGTACAGCGCAAGAGCGGTTGCGAGGAGTAGCAGTTTGCGCACGGGCGTGATTCCGCGTTGAACCTAACAAGGGAGTATGTGCCAGGAGCACCACCGCGTCAACGGAAAGTTAGTGCCAATGAGAGATTGACATTGGGCAAATAAATGGCGTAAGTTGACTGGATGATCCTGCTGTTAATGCTTAGCGCGGGGGTTGTACATTCGCGATGCGCTCCCGACTTCAGGTTTGGGATCGATTCGGGAAAATTCGGGATCAATTGGGATGGGGCCGG
>JBAIYI010000267.1:0-1560 GCA_037915955.1 Terriglobales bacterium | reverse complement strand
CAAGGGAAGGACCGCCAAGCGGCGGCAGAGCTCAGCGCACTCGGAAATTCAGCTGATTATGCCTCGAACTACGACTATCAGCTTGCCTGGGCCAACATCTATAACCAGCGGCATGACAACTTAGGCGCAATCAAGGCGTTCGCCAGCGCTGACCAGCTCGCCGCGGAAGACCGCACGGCGGAGCGAGGCATGCTACAAGCGTCGGGGCAGGAAGGCGCTGAGATCTATCCCAACCTGTTCATGCAGAACAATGTGAGCACGGGCGCAATCTTTGAAGACGCCACGCTTTACCAGATGGATACTGCGTTCTTCGGCACCTTGGCGCGCCCGCGTTCTTCCCAGGAGACTGATCTCGGCAGCAACTTCCGCTATCACCTGAAGGGTTTTGCCCCCATTACCGGCTTTGCGGGGCTGCGCAACTACCGTGGTTCCATCTCGGTACCCAGCAGCCTGGCCATTGTGCGGCGCAATACGTATGACACCGTGCTGGACGTAGGCACAACGCCCACGCTGCACTGGGGCAATGCGCGGTTCCAACTGAACCCGGGCATCGCTTACACGGTGCGCCGTGATTCCGAATCGCCGCTGGAGATGAACCAGAACCTCTTCCGGCAATACGTTTACCTGAATAGCTCACCGCTCTTCAACTGGCTCACCATGCGTGGATACGCCATTCATGAGGCCGGACCGTTCACCGAGCAGAACCTGAGTTCGCGAGACCTTGGCGCCAGCATTGAGTTCGAAGTTGGGCGGCCATGGGGCCGGACTTCACTGATCACCGGCTACTCCGCACGCGACCTGTTGTTTCATCCGCTGCAGCGCGAGTTCTTCACTACGTCTACGTGGGGCGGGCTGCGGCGCAAGTTCGGCCAGAACGTCACGATTACCGGGCTGGCGAACTACATCCGTTCGTGGCGGGTGCAGGATGGCGCCTTCGCGTTTGCGCAGATCCTTGTTCCCGGCGCGCGTTTCGAATACCGCATCAATGATTCATGGAGCGTGAACGCGGCCGGCGACTTCACCCGCGGTGAGGGCTTCCATGCCTACGACAACGTGCAAAGCGGCTTCATGCTTTCATACGTGAGGCCGCTGCGCCGCACCATGGGTGACGGACCTGGAGCAGTGGGAGTTGATTATCCGCTGCGCTTCTCCATCGGCCTGCAGCAGCAGAGTTTTTATAACTTCACCGGCGACGTGAGGACTTCTTCATTCCGTCCGGTGTTCCAGATTTCGCTCTTTTAGACGACAGGGGCCCCGGTTTTCATGAAGATTTGCTTTATCAGTACATTTCCACCCAGCAAGGTCGTGCTCAATGAGTACGGCTTCCATGTGGCACGCGAACTCCAGAATGACCCGCTGATCAGCCTGACAGTCCTGGCCGATGAACTGACTGAGCCGGAACCCGAGCTGCCGGAATTCGACGTAGACCGCTGCTGGAAGATGAATCGTCTCAGCAACCATCGCCAGATCCTGAAGTGCCTGCGCGACATCAAGCCGGATGTGGTCTGGTTCAACCTGGTGTTTTCGACGTTTGGGAATAAAGAGACACCGCTGGCGGCC
>JBAIYI010000838.1:0-2451 GCA_037915955.1 Terriglobales bacterium | reverse complement strand
AAAAATGCTCATTGGCTACGCTCCTTATTGTTTTGCTCCTGCAATGAGGCAAGTCGCGCATAGGTGTTCCTATTGCACGCAGCCGGTTCCCGGAGCCGGCATAGCTCCGGTTAGCTCCCTGGGGTTTGGAGCCGTCAGTACAGGAACCCGTACAACACTTCGCCATGGCTTGCTTTGCGAAGCCAAAAGCCCGGAAGGGAACCGTAACGGCAAGGCCGCATGGCAGTGCGACACTTCCCTCTCTTACGATCACAAGCCACGGGCAGAGTAGCCAGCGCGAGAACGGAAAAGTATTAGAAAAGAATTAAAAACGCTAATATCGACAAGCAATTTAAGAGTTCCGGCGTCGAATGCATGCGCCTTCCATTCTGAAAGCTGTGGGGCACCCACTGATTCGAATCCCGCACCTGTCTCCAGCATCTATATTGGTAAGTATGAATGGGCTAAAAACAGCATTTCTTCTGACCGCGATGACGGTCCTGGCGGTCCTTGTGGGCGACTACTTTGGCGGGCGCAACGGGCTCGTGATCGCCTTTCTATTTGCCGCGATCATGAATTTTGTGTCGTATTTCTTTTCCGACAAGATCGCGCTGGCCATGTATCGTGCCCAGCCCGTCACGCGTGACCAACTGCCGCGCGTTTATGCCGTGGTGGAGCGGCTTGCGGCCAAGATCGGCATTCCCACGCCGAAGATTTACGTGATCCCCACGGATTCGCCGAACGCGTTTGCCACCGGACGCAATCCAAACCACGCTTCCGTCGCCGTGACGGAAGGCATCCTGAATCTGATGGACGACGAGGAACTCGAAGGCGTGCTGGCGCACGAACTCGGCCACGTACGCAATCGCGACATCCTCACCAGCTCAATCGCTGCGACAATCGCAGGCTCCATTACCATGCTGGCGCGTATGGGCTTCTGGTTCGGAGGAGCGCTGGGTGGAGACGATCGAGATCGTCGCGGCGGCGGTGTCGGCGCACTGCTGATGCTGATTTTGGCCCCAGTTGCCGCGATGCTCATCCAGCTTGCCGTCTCGCGTACTCGTGAATATGAAGCGGATGCCAGCGGCGCTCATTACACCGGAAATCCCTATGCTCTGGCGCGCGCCCTGCAAAAGCTGGACGCTTATTCCAAGCGCATTCCCATGGTGGCGTCGCCATCCACAGCACATTTGTTCATCGTGCAGCCGCTGCTCGGCATGAATTTCGGGAGCCTGTTCTCCACCCATCCGCCGATTCACAAGCGGATTGAGCGGCTCACCGGACGGTCTCAGCAGTACCAATAAAGCACTCGGGATTCAGCTCTCATGAGACGGGCCGCTTCGGCCCGTTTCCTTTTTTGGGCGCTGATTGTCTTGTGTACAGCCCGCACTGGTAAGCACCCCATCACAATTGCGAGTAGGATATTCACGCCCCATGCTTGAGAAGATCCTGGAGCGATATAAAGCAAAACCGAAGTTCAGAAAGGCCCGCACATGAAGACGACGCTCTCGCTCGCAGTACTCGTTCTGGCCCTCTGCCCTGCCCTGGCACAGTCCATGAAACCAAAACCCGCGGCAACTGATTGGAAGGCCGTCGATGATGCCATGGGCCGTCCGGGCCAGGACCAGCCCGACGGCGCGCACAAGTTTTCCATGCCGCGCTCAGACCTGAAGGTCACAGTCGGCGATGTGGCCATCAAGCCCGGGTTCGCGCTTGGCTCGTGGGCTGCATTTCACAACACGGCTAAAGGGCCAGAAGTGATGGGAGACCTGGTCCTCACCGAGGAGGAGGTACGGCCGGTGATGCAGAAGTTGATGGATTCGGGAATTGAGGTCACCGCGCTCCATAACCATCTGCTGAATGAAACGCCGCGCGTGATGTACATGCACATTCACGGCCACGGAGATGCCGTAAAGCTGGCGTCCGGGGTTCACGACGCGCTTGCGGCAACCAAAACGCCGCCACCTTCCGCTCCGGCGACACAGCCGCCTGACCTGGGCTTCGATACCAAACAGGTAGACAGCATCCTGGGGCACGCGGGCAAGAACAACAACGGTGTTTATCAGGTGGGAGTACCCCGGTCGGAAAAGATTACCCAGGACTTTGTTCTGATTCCCAGCTCCATGGGGTTAGCAACCTCGCTTAACTTTCAGCCGACTGGCGGCGGCAAAGCGGCTATCACCGGCGACTTCGTTCTGCTCGGCAAAGAAGTGAATCCGGTGATCAAGGCGCTCCGCGCGGGTGGAGTTTCCGTCACAGCGATCCATAGTCACATGCTGGACGAGCAGCCACGGCTCTTCTTCATGCACTTCTGGGCGAACGATGATGCGCTGAAATTGGCACGTACACTGCGCTCCGCACTCGACCAGACCAACTCGGCAAAGGGCAAATGAGGTGCGTGGAATGAAGACTCTCGGGTTCGGGATAGCCACAATTAGCTTCTGCCTTATCAGTGTCTGCTTCAGCTCCTTC
>JBAIYI010000014.1:0-5787 GCA_037915955.1 Terriglobales bacterium | reverse complement strand
ATCAGCAGCCGGTTCTGGTTGATCGGCCGGTTTTGCTCCACAAAGGAGATATCCCGGATGCCATCATGGTTGTAGTCGCCGCCGCCCGCGTACAGGAAGATGTCCGATCCTGGATAACCAATGTCATGCGCCGTGAACACGCCCGCGCCGTTATTGCGCAGAAGCTGCATACGCGTGCCTTCCGCAATAATAAGGCTGGGCAGTTTGTCTGTTCCCACCACGATCGTGCCCAGCGAGAACGTGCACTGCGCCAGCGGATAATCCACGTGATTGGCAAATGTCCCATCGCCCCGCCCAAACAGTACGGAAGCGAACGCTTGTCCCGTTCCGCTCGGGCAGCTTGCCGTAACAATGTCAGGGTTCCCGTCTCCATTCAGGTCGGCGATGATCACATTCCTGGGAGAAGGCGCGGTCAGATATGTCGCGGAACCGCCACTGGTGAAAGTGCCGTTGCCGTGATTAAGAAACACGGTCACCATGTCTGCGGAAAATTCAGTGGTCACGATATCGGCATGACCGTCGTGGTTCAGGTCAGCGGCAAAGACGTCCGTCGGTCCATTCGGACTGGAGTAAGAGTTGTTCTGGAAGCTCTGGGCGACAGCTGGAAGCGAGCAGGTGAGAGCAGCAGCAAAGGCTAGCACGGTAGAGCGCAACCATACGGCAGACATAGGGGTCCTCATTGGATGATGACCAGGGGAATGGTTGCCGGATGAGATTTACCAGCGCTGCTCCGGGTTGCCAGCATGGCTGTGCCGGATGATGGCCGCCCGCGACCTTTTCCTGAGCTCCTGCTATCATGCGGTAAACCCAAAAATAGAGGTGCCGTATTTCCCGACGAATTGTTGCAGGCGTGGTGTGTAGTCTCATGGCAGTGGTGTGCTGGCCGGCTCAGGGCCAGGGCGTAAGAGATGCCCGCATAGCGGAGAAACCGCTGGCCACCGAAGTTCGCCCAATCGAGCCCGAGTTGACGCGGCGTTTTTCTTCCCTGCACGGCCGTCTCCAGCCCAGCGCCAGAACGTGGGTGGAGCAGCAGGCCCAGGTGGAAGCCCAAAAGTCCGCGCCGGACGTTGCCGGCCTGAACAGCGCCATCCGCAGCCGGTTCGCCGCGAAACGAAATGTAATGTCGAGCCCGGCCGGCGGCGACATTGAAGCCGTGGCCTTCCTGGTGATGATGCAGGCCACCAATGACATGGACAAGGACCTGCAACAGATCATGGCCGAGGTCAAGTCCATGAACAATGCCAAGCAGAAGCTGCGCGATCTGATCAACCAGGTCAACAAGGACGTTGCCGATAATGCCGGTAAAACCGACGCGCCCTGCCTCACCCCGCTCTGCCGGTCACTCAGCTCCGAACTGAATGAACTGGCCACCGGCACCGCCGGCCTGCGCCGTCCCGTGCGGCTCTCGGCGCCGGCTCGACCCACTTATGGCAACCTGCGTGTGCTCCAGGGGCAACTGAAGCAGAATCTCGACTCCATGAACGAGATGAGCGAGACTGAGTCGCTCCGGTTGCAGATGGCGATGGACCGGCGATCCAAGTTCGTCGCAACCCTCTCGAACATCGCGAAGAAGATGAGCGACACGTCGGAATCAATGGTTCAGAATTTGAAGTGAGAAGCGAAGCAAACGGCGGACTGACTACAACAAGTGAGCCCGGGGAAATGTTGAGTGGGACGCTTTCGGTGCTGTTTGCCGCTGGGACACGTTTACATCATGGCCGTCTCCCACCCCGCGGCTGGTTTCCTTCACGCTGGGCCGTACTCGTGGCCGTCTCAGTGTAGCCTATGTGGATCGTTGCTGCTGAGAGGGTCATCTCCTGCAAATCGCTGGCGCTCGCTGATACTCCCTGGCTCTTGCCCTGGGCGCCGAATCTGGCAATCACCACCTGGTGCATGGTGATGCGCATGATCCGGTCTTCTCCCTGCTCCGTGAATTTCCGCTCGACGACCGCTTTGGAGATGTGTTTGCCTGTGGCGCACGCATTCTCCAGCTTCGCTGAGAGCGGCCCGGGCTTCATCACCAGAACCAGTTCCTCATGCACCGTGCCATGCGAATGAAGTCGGGTATTTGCAGGTTGCCCCGTTGGATATTCGGTGCGCCAGGATCGCGCTGAGAACTCACCGATGGAAGACATCGTCACTTTATAAGGATCATCTTTATCCGTGACGGTATCTGTTCCCGTATCTGCCGCGTCCGTTCCGCCCGCAGGGTGAACCTCAGTCCGGCTTCCGCTTGGTTTGGCGCTTGCAGGAGTGTTCACGCGCTCATAGCTGGTTCTGATGTACCCATAATCAAGGCCGATTTGTTCAAGCCGCCCAACGTCGGCCGGATTGGCCCGATACAGCCTCACGCTGGTGATCACCACTTCCCTTAAGTGGATCTTCATCCGTTTTCCGCTGCCAGGCTGCACGTGCTCGATCACCGCTTGGGGAATGTGGCGGCCACTCGAGCATGCTTCGGCGAGTTTTGCCGACACTGCTCCCACATCGATCATCAGCAGAATCGTGTGTGGTGGGATATTGGTTATCCCTGACCTTCTCTCGCGCGTCCGGCTGACAGGTTGGGCGGTAGAACCGGCGCGGCTGTAGGATCGCGCATCGAATTCACCAATTGAATCCATGCTCACGTGGTAAGGCTCGCTCCCCTGTGCCACGGCAGTGGATGCGCCGGCCAGCAAGAATACAAGCCATACCAGTGCAGAGACGGTCTTCCTGTCCGCGTTTCCTGGACGTGCATCCTGTTTCATTTGGGCTGCTCTTTCGCTTTGCGGGTGCGGTGCCTGGGCGATTCGGTCTTTTGACTTGCTTTATTGGGCTAGTATCTTAGCGATCGATCCTGCACGGGTAAAGCAAAGATTTTCCAGGGTCCTAAGGCACCCTCGACGATGCCGGTGTGTAGGGAAGCATATCGAGCAACCGGTCCAGCACCTCATCCACAAGATCGCCAAATTTCGCCGCAGTGGCTCTCTTGATCGCGATCCATTCCTCATCAGCCAGGAACTTCTCCCATGCCTCCGTCTGCGTGGCGCGATCTTTCCAGCGCAGGAGTAAACGAATTCCGCATGGCTGGCGGAGCCGCTTTGCGAGGCAAAAACGATATCGTCAGGGTACGTCGCTCAAGCCTCGTGCATCTTTATAATATTCGTCGATCCGGCGCGAGCCATGTGAGCCATCGCCCGTCTGTGCCAGAGGAGGCTTTTTTACACTTGCAGAGAAGATGCCCAGACTGGCACCGGCGGTTTGAGCAGACTGAGATGAGTTAGGTAAAACCGGGTGCAACAGACTTCCACGTTCTACACAGCCCTTCATTGCCTATAAAAACTATGTCGACCGTGACCCTTTCAAAGAAACAACGCGAAGAAATACTCGGAACACTGAAAGCCCGCTTCGAGAAAAACATGAACCGCCATAAAAACCTTGAATGGACCAAAGTCCACGGAAAATTGGAAGCCGATGCTGCAAAGCTGTGGTCGCTCTATGAGATGGAAAGAACGGGCGGTGATCCGGACGTTGTTGGTCATGACAAGAAGACTGGCGAATATATTTTTTACGATTGCTCGGCGGAGAGTCCCAAACACCGCAGAAGCATTTGCTATGACCGTGAAGCGCTGGATTCGCGGAAGGAGCATAAACCGGCAAATAGCGCCATCGATATGGCGGCGGCCATGGGGATTGAGCTCTTAACAGAAGAACAATATCGCGAATTGCAGAAGCTTGGGGCTTTTGACACCAAGACCTCAAGCTGGGTGAAGACACCTGCGGAGATCAGGAAGCTAGGGGGCGCCCTCTTTTGTGATCGCCGTTACAACACTGTTTTCCTTTATCACAACGGCGCGGAATCCTACTACGCCGCCAGGGGATTTCGCGGCGAGCTTAGGGTTTAAAGTCCGTTGGCTCATTCTTCCGGCCTTCGTGCTACCGTATCTTCAGCCCGCACGTCGATTGAAACGAAGAAGCTGCTGCCATGCCGTACCATCGCCAGATACTCCTTTCCAGCAATCCGGTTCCGCGCCGGTCAGCCGCTTTTCTTTCCGCGTGTGCCCACCTGGCGGTCTTGGGGATAATCCTTGCGCTGCGGCACGCAGCGGGACCGCATGTCGTCCCTGAGCAAAACCAGGTGGTTCAAATACTCTCAGGCACGGACCGTATAAGTTTCAATCCGGCTGAAGCCAAAGCCGGACAGCCGAATGCCAGGCCATTTCACCTTCCCGTGAGTACGCGGCGCGCGCACGCCAGGGCTACGCAGGCCGGCGAGGGAGGCACGGCTCTGCAGGTCCTGCGCCAGCGCGCGAAAACCGCGACCGCCGGGATGATAGCGAGCATCAAGGTGCGGCAGTTCTACGGCTTCTCGACGGAGCACTTTGATTTTGCCGCTCAGACCACGGGAACGCTGCCCATGGTCTCAGCCGATGAGCTCCCGCCGCGTTATGAGCAGTACATCACTGTGGAAGTCACCATAGATGTTGATGGCCACGTGGCTGACGCGCGGATCATCAGCGGAGAGGCGCCAACTGTTATTCAGCAACGCCTGCTGTCAGCCGTTCGCGAATTCAGGTACATTCCCGCCCGCCGCGATGGCACGCCGATCCCATCGCAACTGGACATTGTGGTCCACATCCCGAGCTGAAGTTTTGCCTGTTTAGGCCAGCGTGCGCCGGAGATATCCCGCAACATCGTCAATGAAGCGGCGCACTGACGCTTCCGCCACACGGTGCAGGACGATCGCATTCATCGTCTTTCCCAGGGCGCCGAAAGGCGGTTCGTATTCGCCGGAAAAATCCAGCTGTGTTTCCGTGGACGTCAGAGGATAGATGGAAAGCTCGCCCTTCATCAGCGGGAACAACCGCGGCATGGTTGCAGCCTCCCATTCGAGCAGCAACCGGGTGGAAGGAGTGGAACCGGACTGCGCGGGCTTCTCCTCCACTTTTTGCACCGAAATCTTGATATCGGTTGTGACGGCGATGCCGCCAAAATCCACGTGAAGTTCCGGCGCGATGGATTGTGCGCGTGAGGCAGCCGCGTTGGTCGCAGACTGGAACACCGTGAGTGCGTTCTGCTTCACGGCATCCCGGACGCGCTCGTAGGGATGGTTCACATAATCATAGGTGCGAATCTCAAGCCCTTTGCTCATAGATGCTGTTTTCTTCCCGCCCGGACGTTCCATCTTCCAACCGGGGTCACGCTACTGTACCATAGTGCCCCGTTACCAGATGTTGCCGGTTGGCGGTTGCCAGCGGCCACGAACGAGTGAGGAGGCTCGATGTCTCAGATTGACGTCCCACTGGTGCGCTCCGGGTTCGGACAGACGCGACGCGCAGACAACTGGTGGGTGCAACCGCTTCTTGTGTTTCTCGGGTTATCGACCTTTATCGTTTATTCCACCTGGGCAGCGCTCCAGGGGCAGCATTTCAGGTTTGGGCCATATCTCTCGCCCTTCTATTCCCCGGAACTGTTCGGCCCCGCCGGTCATGGCTGGTTTGGCGAAATGCCAAAGTGGATGCCTCCCGGGATCACTGCGGCGATGCTCATTCTCTGGGCGCCCGGCGGCTTCCGCGTCACCTGCTATTACTATCGCGGGGCTTATTACAAAGCGTTCTGGGCTGACCCGCCCTCCTGCACCGTCGGCGAGCCGCGCAAGAAGTACCTCGGTGAGCGATCCTTTCCATTGATCGTGCAAAACATCCATCGCTATTTTCTTTATCTTGCACTGGTGTTCCTCGTTCTTCTGGCCCATGACGTATGGCAAGCGCTCTGGTTTGACGGCCACTTCGGCATCGGCGTCGGCAC
>JBAIYI010000352.1:0-11335 GCA_037915955.1 Terriglobales bacterium | reverse complement strand
TCCATGGAGAGATAGAACAGGCGCTTGGCATCCTGCTCGCGATACCGCTTTTCAGTATCGATCAAGCCGTCAATCAGATGGTCGCGTATGGCGAGGGAAAGCGGCTTGAAGAGTTCGCGCGGGGTCGGGTTCCCGTTGGCACGGGCCAGGGTGTAACGCACGTGCCTGAGGATGGATTCCCGTAACAGCTCAGGATTGCCGGGATTCGTAAGCAGGTCGGCAGGCATCTGGGTAAAATGCTATGGACTCCACAACGATCAGGGGTGATTCGCGGTTCGATCAGCGCAATCAGCGGGGCGATATTTTACGGACACTCGTCCCTGCGCGGTTACCCTGGCCTTTGCAGAGTTTAGTATTGCACACTGCCCCGCAGCCTGACACTAAGGTTAAGTACCTGAATTCAGGCAATTTTCGGGTGCCGAAGGTGCCAGTCCGTTTTCGCCTGGAACCGCCCGGCCGCGAGCACAACCTTCTCATCGTCAAGCGGACGCGCCAGAAACTGCAGCCCCACGGGCAAGCTGCCATTTCCGAAGCCGCACGGAACGCTGATCGCCGGCAGCCCGCAGATATTTCCGATGCCGCCAATCGGGTCCGCGAAGCTCAGACTAAGGTCAAGATTCGCATCAATTTTTGGCGCGGTGACCGGAAGAGTCGCCGTCACCAGCACGTCCACGTCTTTGAACAGATCGTCCATTTTCTTCTGCAGGACGCGGCGGATGCGCTGGGCAAGCAGAAAATCAGAGGCGCTGATTTCTTCATTGATGTAGCCGCCGATTTTCCCGGCTGGATCGTTCAGCTCAGCAACTTTCCCGCTTTGGATGAGATCGCGAAATGCACTTGCACCTTCGACAGAAACGATGGTTCCGGCTGCGATTTCCCATGGGCCATCCGGCAATGCGACTTCTTTCAGCTTGAGCGTGGGAATGCTTTCGAGCACTTTGCGGCCCGCGTTCACCGGACCGCTGACGTCGGCCGCCAGTTCCTTCCACTGATTGCTCAGCCAGCCGAGGCGCAGCGGTACGGTTTTAGATTCGAGAGTTCCGCCGTATTTGGCTTGCGCCTCTGGCAGTGTGCCCGCATCTTCCGGGTCACGGCCGGCGATGGTGCGCAACACCAAATCGCAGTCTTCGGCGCAGCGGCACATGGGGCCAATCTTATCCATGGAGTAGGCAAGGGCCATGGCGCCGGCGCGGCTCACGCGACCGAAAGTCGGCCGCAAACCGCTGACGCCGCAGAAGCCCGAGGGACAGAGAATCGAGCCCCAGGTCTCGGTTCCAAGAGCGAATGCAGCCAGTCCCGCAGCTATGATTGCGCCGCTGCCGCTCGAAGATCCGCAAGTCCAATGATCGGTATTCCAGGGATTTTTTGCCGGTCCGGTGAAAGCCGCCGATGGGAATCGATAGCCCATGCCGCCGGCCAGCTCGATCATGGCTGCCTTGCCGATGAGCACCGCGCCGGCGTCGTTCAGCTTGTGGATCACGGTCGCATCGTGTTCGATTCGTTGGTTGGCATAGGGCCGCGCACCCCACGTTGTGGGATAGCCCTTCACGGCAAGCAAATCTTTTGCGGCGTAGGGAATGCCATGCAACGGGCCGCGGTACTTGCCGGCTGCGATTTCTTTTTCCGCCGCGCGCGCCTGCTGAAGCACAAGCTCCGGCGTGAGGGTCACGTACGCGTTGAGCTCGGGTCCGATCTTGCGGCTGCGCTCCAAATAGCTTTCTGCCAGTTCCACCGGAGAGAGTTGCTTCGCCCGAATCCGGCGTGAGAGCTCCGTTACAGGAAGATAAAGAATGTCTTCGCCGAGCATCTTATTTCTCTCCCCGGTAGTTCTGGTACACGGTGGCGGGCTCGTCGCCATTCTCGAGCACGAACTGGCGCATCTTTTCGAGGCCGTCCTGGGTTTCAGCCAGGGAGCGGCGGATGTCCAGCTTTTGCTCATCATTCAGCCGGCTGCCATACTTGCGGATGATGTTCGCGAACTTGGTTTCCACTTCCGCCTGAGCCTGCGGTGTAAGCTTGGCCATCGCCTCACGGGCTCGCTGCTCAAGCGACTGGTCAGCTGCAGCAGCCTGGGGCGGCACCGCGGAATGGCCTGCGTGAACCAGGGCTTCAGCAGGAGCCATGACGACCGTGGTGGCTGCGGCAGCGGCGCCCAGAGTGAACCGTCTTCTTCCGGCGGAGAACTTTGGCATTTGGTATATGCTCCTGAAGTGTTGAGCGGGAGAGTAAATGAAGGCTGGAAAAGCGTCAAACTTAAGGTCGGGTAGGGGCATCTAAGTAGCTGCCACCGTCATTCAAGCTTTGCAAAGGACCGCGATCATGCCGCGCTGGCTGACTTTTGATTCCCATACTGCCTCCCGGCTGCGCCAGCAGCTGAAGGGCGAACAGGTGTTTGAGCACGGATCCAGTGACGCCGTGGATTACGCCGTCAATGTGCAGCGGAGTACCGTGGCAGTTCTCCCCACAGAAGTCCCCGGTCAGGCGGCCGTAGCCGTGATCCGCCCAGTGGCAATTCCTCGTTCAGTCATCGCCATTCCCCAGAAGGCCCGGGAGGTAAAGGTGGTCACGCCGCAAGCTGAAGGAAGGTATCAGGCTGGAGGCATTCTGGGACTGCGAGACGAGCCGCTCTATGAAGACGAGAGTCCGGTCCAAACGAAGAAGAAGAATTGGTGGCAGCGCTTCTGGGATGAAAGCTAGAAAGTAAAGGCCAGGCCGCCGCGCAACGTGCGTGCCGACTGCACCATGTACAACGTGCGTCCATCCTGTCCCATTACGGGCATATACCCTTGCGCCAGCAGGTTGCGGATGTCCAGCAGCGCATCCATTTTCGCGGGAATCAGGGAAGTGGAAGGAAGCGGCTGGCGGATGAACACGCTCAGGTAAGGATCAGTCTGGCCTGGCGAAGCATTGAAGGCATCCACCGGTGAAAGAGCGTTACCGCTGGTCCACTTGTACGAGGCGATCCAGCGGGTGCCTGCGCCCGGAACCGAACCGGAAATCTTTCCGGAGACCGCGTGTTGGCGGCTGGTGGCCAGCATCTGGGCCAATGTCTGCCACGTGGCTGGGCCATCGGCTGCACTCACAACATCTTCATTGGCGTAATCCACGGTTGCTGTTAGCTCGTCACTGATCTTATGCTCCACCACAACTCTTGCGCCCGTGCTGCTCAGACCATTGGCGAAGGCGTAAGAGAAAGTGCCGGAATAAACGTCCGGCAGAACATCGTCAGAGTACGCCGAGGGATCGCCTGCGCCAGTCAGGACCAAATCACGCACGCGGTCAGAGAATACGGCCACTTGCACACTGGTCTTTCCGGAGCGGCGGGATATCGAGAGCTCATGATGCCGGGCGCGTTCTACCTCCGGCATGCCATTCGTCAGGGACATACGCGGGCCGGACTCGCTCAGGTCAGCGGGAGCAGTGTCAAAGCCCTTGGCGGCGCGGGAATCCGGCTCTGAGGTTGCATAACGGTACTCAAGCACCGTGTTGGGCCCAAGATGAATCTGGATGGCACCGTAAGGACGGGCCGCAATCACCCGCTTGGCGAATTCCAGCGACTGAAGGTCGGCGCCGTACTCCAGGTCAATGAACCCAGCTACTGACATGGTGTCAGAGCTGTTGATCTGGAGCGCAGAATAAGGAGAGTTATCTGCCAGGGTAGCGCCCGGGCTGGCAAAGTGGCGGTAAGTCACTGTAAATCGAGGACGCGAAGTTCCGCCAAAATCATGCGCGTATGAGGCGCGCAGTACGCCGGTTGGTTCCCCGGGAGCGGCTCCGATATTGCCGTGGAGCGAAATCGTCCCGGAACTGAAAATCGATTTTTCCAGCGCAAACGCGGTCGTCATGTCGCCGGCGCTGCCAAACCCCTCTGCCTCTGATCCGGCGATAAAGGCAACACGCGCCTTAAGGTCCTTGCTCTGGTCCTCGCCTGTGCGGGAAACCACCACCAGTCCACCGTTGGGTGATTTGTCCTCTTCCAACGCGCGCAGGACGGGACGGTTCGCGGAAGAGCGCAGCGTCCAGTGCCAGTCATCGGTTTCAGCCGTGTTGGATTTCCGTGGTGGAATCAGGCTGAGCGCGTCTGCCAGCGTATTCAAGGTCAGGTTCACCAGAACGTGCGCGCCGGCATTCAGCTTTACGTTTTCCCGCAAGGAGGGCAGGAAGGAAACGGCGGTGACGCGAATCTGGTATTTCCCCGGCGGCAGATTTTCCGCCGAGTAACGGCCCTGGGAATCAGTGAAGACGGTGGTTCCAACCGTGGTGGCCGAGGTAAAGATGTCCACCACCGCGCCCATCTGGGGCGCACCCGAACTGTCCTTGATATAGCCCGAGATCACGCCGACGCGGGCGGCATACACCTGCGTGGCAGAAATCAGGATCACCAACAAGCATCCGAGTTTGCGGCTCATATCCACCACCTTGGGTGAAGTGGAACTCCCGGACTACTGGACCGTGAACTTCGCCGTGGGCGATATGGTCTGTTTGGAAACCATATCGTTGATCTTAATCGTTACCTGGTAAACGCCCGGCTCCAGCTTGGTCAGCGGCAGGCTCTTCTGCAGGGTCATCTGCTCGCCAATGTTCCCCATCTGGGCCGTTGATTCCGTAAAGTTTACCACGGACTTATTGTTGGCAGTGTTAACGATCTGGTATTCCACCACTGCGGACGGCTTCTTGGTCTTGTCGTCAACTCCCAGATTGTAAACCTGCATCCAGAAATTGACCTTCTCATCTCTCTTAAAGGATACCGGCTTGCCACTGGAAGGTTGTACCCGGGGACGAACCCTGCTCATGCCGATAACAAAATTGCCGGTCCCGATCTCACGCGCCGGCACCTGGTCCATCTGGTCGGCCAGGATGAGAGAGGAATTTGTGAGCTTCTCGTCGCTGAAGTCAGGCACAGTCCAGCCGCGGCTGTAAGTCCCTAATTTATCGCCATTTACATCTTTCAGAACCACGTCCAGCCGGTAAAGTCCGGGCCGCATCGGGAGTGCCTTCCAATAGAGCGACACATTATCAAGTTCCCGTTGCAGCAACTCGGCTGGAACATCGCGGCGCACCGTATCTTCAAAGGTCTGGACCGTCTTGCCGGAAACCGTGCTCAGCTTCCCGAAGACATTTACCACCGCCCGCTGCACGCCATCCTTGTTGACCCAAGTCAGGCTGCGCATGGGAACCTGAAGAGTGATCGGCATCAGAACGGTGTCAGAGGTCAGCTTCACGAAATCAACCTGGACATCAAACGGGAGCAGGTTGTAACGCAGCTTGTGAGTAACTACTTCATCCAGGTCCTTGAATTTGACCGGCGGCGGCGCGTTCAGCTTCGCAAATGTCTCCAGGCGATCGAACTGCTTGGTTTCCAGGTTCTGGTTGAAAGGCCCGGCGCCCAGGCGCTCCAGACCACGGAAACGATCGGCCTTGTTGGCCATGCCCATTTCTTCCATGGTCGTCAATCCGGCGTTGGGAACGTTGAGAAGGGCGTCCTTCTTGGAGCGGTCCAGTGTCATCTCGTAGGCGCCGCAACCGCAGTCATCCACGAATTCGATCTCAATTTCCTGGCCGATTCCTTCCAGATAACGGTAACGCCACACTTCGAACGGATAGGTCTGGGTGCTTCCGCCGCCTTCTTCCGCCGGACGCTGGTAGGGGCCGCCCATGGGGTGAGCATCAATGCTGTCCGCGGGACCAAACATGATGTAGATGCGTCCGCGATCGGTCTTCCATCCCGGCATGCCCGCGGCAAAATGCTCATTGGCGTAGGCGATGCGGCGGTAGTGTTCTTCCTTGTACTCGTTTTCAGCGGTGTCAGGCGTTGGGTCGCGGCGCTGCCAGAAAGCTTCAATAAACTGGTCGCGCTCGGCGTTGGTGGTGAGTTTTTTGAATGCTGCCAGCTCTTCACCCGTGATGATCCAGCGCACGTCTTCGTCCAGCCACTTCTTGTACACGCCGCCCAGCTTTTCGATCTGGGCCTTCTTTTGCTGTTCTTCGGTGCGGGGACGCTTCAGCGGATCTTGATCGCCGGATTGCGGCTGGTCTGCCTGGGGAGCCTTCTTGTCGGCTTTGCTGTCCTGTCTGGAGTTTGATTGATCCTGCTGGTCCATCTGGCCAGGATCCTGCGCCTGCACCAGGCAAACGCTAAAAAACAGGGAGATAACCAGCAACAAAGCATGACGAAAACGGATAAATCCGGGGATCACCGGGGGTGCCTCCTTGAAGAGGGTACAAGTGTCTAAGATTTTACGGCCTTTGATGCTCCTGAAGCAAGCTGATGAGTGTTTCAGTTTGAAGTTGGTCCGACAGGGAAACACCTGCACTTTCAATGTCTTAGGCTTCTTTGCCCTGTGCCGCAGGGTTAATTGATTTATAATCAGCTCTGTCCTCCGTCATCAGTGTGAAAGAGCTGCCTTCCCGGAAGGAACTTTCCCTCCCTGTACGGCGTATACAGAAAGTGGGGCTGGTGCGCGCGGGCGAACGCAAAATTTTTATGACATTGAAGAAGATCGGCATCATTGCAGGCGTAATTATTCTGGTAGGAGCCATCGTCGGGTTCACGGTGAACCAGACGCAAAAGAATGTAGTCACGGTGCAGACCGGCAAAGTCGCCAAGCACGACATTGCTTCCGTTGTTACCGCTTCCGGCGAAATCAAGCCAAAGACTTATGTCAACATCGGCGCCAACGCCATGGGCCGCATCACTCGCCTGTTTGTGAAAGAGGGCGAGAAGGTGAAACGTGGCCAGGTACTGGCGCAGCTGGAGAACGTGCAATCCGCCGCTGATGTGAATGCGATGAAAGCTCAGGTGGCCAGCAGCCAGACGGATGCGGTCGCGGCTGAAGCAGCGCTGAAGACGGCCCTTGCACAGCAGAACAGCAGCAGAGCGGACTTTGCCCGGGCCAAGCTCGATTACGAACGTGCCGAAAGCCTGTACAAAGACAAGCTGATTGCAAAGCAGGATTTCGACGCCAAGAAAGCGGCTTTCGAGGTAGCTGAAGCGGTTGCGGCGCAGGATCAGGCCCGTGTAGCGCAGGCCCGCGCGAATCTCGACTCCTCCCAGGGACACGTAAACCAGGCGCGCGCGCAACTGACTCGCGCTTCTGACGTTCTCAGCAAGACCACCTATGACGCCCCCTTTGACGGCGTCGTGACAAGCCTGCCCGTCCATGAAGGCGAAACGGTGGTGATGGGAATCCAGAATGCTCCCGGCAGCACGCTGATGACGGTTGCTGACATGGGCATAATCACCGCCGAAGTGCGAGTGGACGAAACGGACATCATCAACGTGGCCATCGGCCAGTCGGCGGAGGTCACGATTGACGCCATGCCCGGCCAGACTTTCAAGGGGAAAGTTACGGAGATCGGCGACAACGCTATCGTGCGCTCCACCGGCGTTTCTACGTCGCAAAGCACCACCAGCACGCAGGAAGCGAAGGATTTCAAAGTTGTCGTTACGCTGGACAATCCGCCGGCGAACCTGCGTCCCGGACTCTCCGCCACTGCCAAGATCACTACCGGATCCGCGCATGACGTGCTGACCATCCCGATTCAGGCGCTTACGGTTCGCGACAAGAACGACCTCGAAGCCAAAGACAAAAAGAAATCCGCGCCCCAGCCGCAACCCACGGGAGCGAAGAAAGACGCTCAGGAACTCCAGGGAGTTTTTGTGGTCACGCCCGGCAAAAAGGCTGAGTTCCGCCAGGTGGAAACGGGGCTCACCGGCGCCAGTGAGATTCAGGTGAAGAGTGGTCTCAAGGAAAATGACGAGATCATCACCGGCAGCTATAAGGTGCTGAAGACCCTGCGCAATGGTTCCGGCGTGAAAGTGGATAACCGCCAGATGAACAAGGCAGAGTCGTAACAGAACATGGCCGGCGGAAGCCGGTTATAGCATCTAAAATCTAAGACACAGAGAAGCCCAGCAGTGCCGCAGGAGAAGAGCATGGCCACACAGATCGCGGACGCCTCGCAGTCAAGCATGAATGCGCCTCCGCAGAACTGCATCATCTGCACAGAAGACCTCTGGAAAACTTACCTGATGGGCGCGGAGGAAGTGCATGCGCTTCGCGGCGTGAACCTGCGCATCAATCGCGGTGAGTATGTGGCCATCATGGGTCCTTCCGGCTCCGGCAAATCCACCTTCATGAACCTGATCGGCTGCCTGGATACTCCCAGCAAAGGGCGTTATTGGCTCAACGGCAACCTGGTCAGCGAGCTTGATGATGACGAACTGGCCCGCATTCGCAACAAGGAGATCGGCTTCGTCTTTCAGACCTTCAACCTCCTGGCCCGCGCCACCGCATTGCACAACGTGGAACTACCCTTGATTTACAGCGGTACTCCCTCTGAGGACCGGATAGAACGGGCCAAGGAGGCGCTTGAAGCCGTGAACCTTACCTCCCGCATGAACCATAAGCCGAACGAACTTTCCGGAGGACAACGCCAGCGTGTCGCTATCGCCCGTGCCCTGGTGAATAACCCTTCCATCATCTTGGCCGATGAGCCCACCGGAAACCTTGATTCGCAGACGGGTCAGGAAATCATGGAGTTGTTCGCCGAGTTGCATCGCAAGGGCAACACCATCGTGCTGGTCACGCACGAATCGGACATCGCCGAGCATGCCCATCGGGTGATCCATATTCGTGACGGCGTGATCGCCAGCGACGAACGCAAGCCCAAATAGTTCGCCCTTTTGCAGTTTTTCTGTTACAACAGAACGTTCGCGCGCGTCTAACTTCGTCTCAAAAAGAAGTACGAAAGTCGCCAAGACCAGGATGTGTCACGCGTTGTCCCTGTTCGAAAGCGGCCTCGGCAGTCAGTAGCACACGTTGTTCCCGCCTGGGCACCGTAGTTGTTTCCGCTGCCATTCAGCAAAACTCAATTCAAGGAGAGCGAATGAAAGCCCAGCTTCACTCGAGCGCCCTCGTCTCGTTTGCGGGAGAAGGTGAGCGGTTAACCGTTCTTGGTGATCAGCAGACCATCCGGCTTGAAGGTTCGCAGACCGGCGGCGCATTCACACTGGTAGAACAGAACAATGCACCGGGAGTCGCTATCCCGGCGCACTTCCACACCCAGGAAGAGGAGATCTTTTACGTTCTGGAAGGCGAGATGGAGTTTACGGTGGGAGATCGAAAGATTGATGCTACCGCAGGCACCACGGTTCTTCTGCCGCGCGGGGTCACGCATTCATTTAAGGTGAAAGCGAACGGGGCTCGCGCTCTCGTCATGATGTTCCCTTCAGGAATCGAAAGAATGTTCCGCGAATTGGATACGCTGCCACCCGGCCCGCCCGACTTCGCGAAAGTAACCTCAATCTGCAAGCGCTATGGAATTCATTTTGTCTGATTCGTGGCGGCGGCCTGAGAACGGCCGCCGCTCGTTTATCGCTGCAAAACTCCCGTCAATGCTTCCTGAAACATCTTTGCAAATCTAAATTGGCCTGGGCACGACTCCCCACTTCAGGGAGTGTTTCCACCTGCAAAGGAGGAAAGCCATGAATCGTTTACGAATACTGATGGTGGGAGCAGCTCTGGTGGCCGGAAGTTCCATGATTGCGTCGGCGCAGCCCAGAGACGAGCATCGGGGAGAAAGGTACACGGAACGCGACCGCGATCACGATCGCGATGATCGTTACTACGGAAATAGCGGTTACTACGGGAACAACGGTTACTACGGAAATTATTACGGAGACCGGGATGACTATCGCCGCTATGACCGCGACGACCGGGGCCGGTATTACGATCGCGATGACCACTGGCGCCATGAGCGCGAAGAGCATCGCCGTTTCGGCGACCACGACGGTGACCGCCGTTAACTCAATTTTTCATTGAATTTAACAAAAGGGCGGACCAGCGAATGGCTGGCCCGCCCTTTTGCATGAGAGTGGTTCTGTAGCTCTACTGATGTTGAATCTGCCCAATCGCCACCAGGTTCGTGTCAACGTCGAGGAACAGGGCGTGGGAAGTATCCACCACGTACACTGCCAGGGTCTGGCCGCCCAGGCCGCTGTTGATCGTCATAGGCCCACGGCCGGACGGGCCAACGGTGTAGTTCCCGCTCACGCTGGTCCCGCTCGCAAGGGTGCCACTCTGGTTCGCATCCAGAATCCCGCTGTATGCCCCATTGCCATTCGCGTTTACAGCCGCATTGAAATCAACCTCTCCTCCCGGCGTCACGCCCGTCAGGTTGAGCCCATAGCTCCCCTGGATGCTCGCGTTGGAGAACGTCCCGGACTGCTGGAATGCTACCCCGCTGAGCACCACACCTGAATCGATCTCCAGCAACTGGATGCCGCCGCTGGTGGGATAGAAAACGAAGTTGTCAGAAAATCCCGTGCCATTGAGCGTCATGGTGCCGCGCAGGCCACTCATGGAATACGTGCCGGAGATAGCTACGTTGGTGGAGACTGTGCCTCCGTTGTTCTGGTCTTCCGTACCGCTGCTGACCACTCCTGCCCCGTTGCTGGTGAAGACTCCGCCGAGCGCCAGGGGCGCGAGAATGCTCTGGTTGGCGCCGGCGATCGTAAACGCAAATGGACCGTTCAGGACTGTGTTCGTGAACGGACCCTGCTGGCGGAAGATGTCTCCGGCCAGGACCGGCGATGCGTCAACCTCCACGGCCTTGTAGAAATTCGTGCTGACCGGGTAGATGGCGAAGTTCAACGTTCCCGTTGTAGTGGTCAACGCCAGGGTGCCTCGTCCTGAAGCGGCTATCGTGAGCGTGCCGGCGTTGATAGGTTGATTGGCCAGCACCAGAGTGTTATCCACCAGGTCCTGGACGCCCGATGTCATTGCCCCAGTATTGTCCATGGTCACAGAGCCGACAGTCGCTTCAGGGTTTCCCGCCGAATCGAGTCCGGACAAGTTGAACGCGAATGAGCCGGCAAGGGCCGTCGTCGAAAAGGCCCCGGAGTTTGATAGATCCATGGTTCCGCTGCCCGTGGCTGCGCCCTCAAAGCGGACAATAAGGGCGTGCTGGTTTGAGATCACCACAAAAACCAGATTCATGTTGCCGGCCGTCGAATTCAGAATCGCCGTCCCCCGGCCGTCAGCCTTGATGACGTAGGTTCCGGACAGCGCGACATTGGTCGCCACGCCGTTTCCACGGTTGATGTCGAAGAGGCCTGAAGTTATGTGACCAGCACCATCCAGGGTCATGGTGCCGGCTACCGCGAAGAAGCCGAATCCGTCTGTTCCCGAAAACGAGAACGCATACGTGCCGTTCAGATTGCTGGTGGTGAAACCACCCTGTGGCGTCGGATGGCTGCCGGAGCCGCCGCATCCCGCAATCGTCAGGAGCAAAATCAACGAGGACAAAACAGAGAAAAAGGACAGCTTTCTTG
>JBAIYI010000164.1:0-1648 GCA_037915955.1 Terriglobales bacterium | reverse complement strand
ACGGAGGCAAGGTGCGCACCCCCAATCCAGTACGCAAAGAAGCTCCTACCGAAAATCTGGAACTGCGCGACCTGCTCGATCGCATCCTCGATAAAGGCCTGTACCTGGGTTCAGATGTGCTGCTGCTCGGTGAAACCAGCTTCTCCGCCGCTGGTGCCCATATCAGGCTCGGCTCGCTGCAGGCCGACGCCGAAACAGGCGTAAGACGTGCCAAGCCATCCCGAAATCAATCGCCCCGAAAGAAGTGATTTATGAAAAGTCCGAACCGCCGATCCAATCGGCGTTCACCTGACTATTTCAGCATGGAGAAGGTGTCTTCCAGTTCTGGCGGGTCCTGCGGAAAGCTTTCCAGGATTGTGTTTGGACGGAATGGCAGCACTGCCTTGCGAACCGCGCGAACCAGGGTAAAGCGCACGCGGCGGGCGCACTTTTTACAGACAGGAAAGAGGTCGGTAGAAAGCAGGGTGGCCATGTGCATCAGATCATGCTCCGCCCTGTAGATGCCGGTCTCCGGTACTTGATCTCCTGGCTTGAACGTCCGGACCGGCACGAGGCATAAAGATGCAGCAGTGCTGCCCGGGGTTGCACCTGCTTAGGGATCCCTGGACCGCCGTTTTCCCAGCGCCACGTCCGCCAGTTCCAACACGCGCTGCAAACGCGATTCGTTCTCCAGCTCTTCGCGCACGTAGGGCTTGGCTGAATCAGGATTGGCCAGGGCCCATGAGCTGAATCGAGCCGAATCTCGCCGCTTCAGGGAGAAATCACGGGCGACCCACACTTTTTCGCTTCCGTAATGGACAGATTTTTGCGGCATTGCAAGTATCGATGCGCTGCCATCGTGGGGCGGTTGTTCCCCAGTCTCAGTCTTTGCCGTCCGTTCCAGCCCTGCTCCGCAGCTCCGCTGGGGATCCTGCCTTGTGAGACTCGGCCCAGAGCTGCCGGTGGGTGCATCCCCGTTCAGGATGCCGCCATCTAGACCAGATAACCACTAAGTGCGCTTGAGTGCCGGCCCTGCTCTTCCAGAAACTTCAAAAAACCGGGGTCGCGCGCAGCACGAGATGCAAGCGCGAGCACTTTCGTCAATCCGGGATTCGCCCGCCACTACGAACTTCCCAGGAAGGAATACAGTGCGCATTCACACCCCCACAGACGAGGCGGAACTCGCCGATTTGCTTGACCGGATCATGGATCAGGGACTTTTCATGGGACCGGGCGATTCCCTGCTGGCGCGGTACACCGATTTCTGCGATCCGCACAACCGCTTGCGCCTGGTCTCTGTGCGAACCTATCTCAACGGCTGGATTCCGACGGAGCTGCGCACCCTGCGCCCGCATCGGGTGAAATAAAGTCGGGTTGCCTTCTCCACCGGCTTGAGCAACTCCGGCCATGCTCATTTCCTTGAAATCGAACTATCGCGATAGATCCAGACTTCGTGGATCGTCAGGCTTGCGCGGGGCCCGGCGTAGTTGTCCGCAAACTGAAAGTCCACGCGTCCCGCCGGATTCCGAAGCATGCCATTGCCGCGATGCAGCACCTGTCCTCCGGAAACGTCATAGGCGCCCGAAGTTACCGTGAACTGGTAGGCGCCGCCGGCGCTCACGCGCAGATGCGCATAGAGCCGGGTTCGGTCTGGCACTGCAATGCTGTT
>JBAIYI010000445.1:0-5932 GCA_037915955.1 Terriglobales bacterium | reverse complement strand
AGGGCTTCTCCACCGAATTGAACGAATATCAGCCGGCAGAAGAAGCGGGCATAAAATCCGCCACGTTCACGGTCAACGGAGATTACGCTTACGGTCTGCTGCGCAGCGAGATCGGCGTGCATCGCCTCGTCCGCATCTCGCCTTTCGACCAGCAGAGCCGTCGCCATACGTCCTTCGCCAGCGTTTTTGTCTCTCCGGAAATTGACGACTCGATCCAGATCGAGATCAAGCCGGAGGATATCCGTGTTGATACCTACCGGTCCGGCGGCAAGGGCGGCCAGCACGTGAACACCACTGACTCGGCCGTGCGCATCACGCACATGCCCACGGGAATCGTAGTGGCATGCCAGAACGAGCGCTCGCAGCACAAGAATCGGGACAAAGCGTTCAAGATTCTGCGTTCCAAGCTCTATGAGTACGAACTGGAGAAAAAGAGAGAAGTTTCGAAAAAGCTGGAAGATTCAAAGCTGGATATAGACTTCGGATCACAGATTCGCTCCTACGTGCTCGCCCCGTATCGGATGGTTAAGGACCATCGCACGAAGATAGATGTGGGCGATGTTGACCGCGTGCTCGATGGCGATTTGAAACCATTCATTCGGGCCTGGCTCATGGCGCAGCGCAATCAGTCGTAACAACTGAAATGAACCGAATCCTGGATCTCATGCGTCGAAATCAGGTGCCGCCCGCAGTAATGCGTACTGCATCCAAAGGAGCTTTGCCGCTCCCGGCTGTAGAGATGCTGGAGATACTTGTCTATCTCACCCAGAATCCGGTGTTTGCCCAGGACGCACGCATGACTCTTGCGGGCTGGGACCTGGAGTCGGCGCGCACAACAATTCAGGATCCAAATGCCCCACCGGAAGTCATAGGTTATTACTGGAGCGAACAGAATCGCCGTCCGGCGCTCATGCCCTCCCTGATCGAAAATCCAGCAGTTTCGGAGAACATGCTGATCGAACTGGCCTCAACCTGTTCGCGCGAAATCGTGAACATGCTCATGATGAGCCCGCGCGTGCTTGCGTCGCCAGTGTTGGTAGAGGCTCTCTCAACCAATTACCGGTTGTTGCCGGAAGACCACCAGCGGCTGCGTGGCGAGTCTGGCACTGAGACCCTGGTCGAAACAAACCCAGCGGAAGTAGCTTTGGCTTCCGCTGAACCGAAGCCAGCAGACCACGAATCAGAAGCCGCCGCTGCAGCCTGGCAGCAGGAGCACGCTCATGAGATCGCCGCTGAGGAAGGGAAGGCCTTCGAACTGGTCGGCGAGGATGACTCCGTGTCTGGTGAGACTCCGTCGGATTCTGCTGGTTTCCAAAGCGACGATCCTGCTACGCCTGCGAGCCAGGCCAATGTGGTCGCCCCATCCACTTCTTCCGAATCCCTGGCCATCTCCGCCATGGCGATGCATGGCAGAGCTGAAGCAGCAGCTGCCAGTCAGCCGGAACGGCTCACACTCATGCAGCGTGTATCCCGGTTGAACGCTGCCGAACGGGTCAAAACTGCATTCATGGGAGGCAAGGAAGAACGTGCCATTTTGATTCGCGATGGCGCGAGGGTGGTACAGAATGCGGTCCTGGCCTCGCCCAAGCTGACGGACCCAGAGGTCGAAACATTTGCCTCCCAAAAGAACGTGAGTGAAAACGTGCTGCGGGAAATCGCTCGCAATCGCCGGTTCATGAAGCATTACGCGGTCGTCAAAAACCTGGTACTTAATCCCAAGACTCCGCTGGACATTTCCATGCCTTTGGTGAAGATGCTGATGGTTTATGACTTGAAAGCCCTCCAACACAGCAAAAATGTTTCTGAGGGGATTCGCAGGCTGGCAGTCAAGTACTACAAAGAGAAGGCGACCTCCGGCGGAAAAACAAGAGATTGAACTTGGGAAGGTTATTATTCGGAACGCCTCTTAGCGCCTAAAATATTTGGTCACCACGGAGATTGTACGTGAACCCTTCCGCCACAGACGAAATCGGCCAGCTACTCAAGAATTCGCAAACCATCGCCGTGATAGGGCTATCTGACAGTCCTTTGCGGCCGAGCTATGGCGTTTCAGCCTACATGCAGAGTCAGGGCTACCGGATCATACCCGTTAATCCAGCCATTCGCGGGGCACTGGGCGAGAAAGCTGTTTCGGGGCTGGCGGATATTAACGAGAAGATCGATATTGTGGATGTATTCCGGCGTTCAGAATTCGTCTCTGAAATCGTGGATGAGTGTATCCGGCTGAAAGTTCCCGCGATTTGGCTCCAGGAAGGCGTTATCGACGAAGCTGCCGCAGAAAGAGCGCGCCAGGCGGGAATCTTTGTGGTCGTGGACCGCTGCATCCTTAAGGAGCATCGAGCCAGGTTCCGCTAGAACAAAGGCCGGCTGCGACCTTCTATCCTTGGGGCCAACTGCCTGTATTCCCCCTTCATCTCACCTCTGAGAGCCTGTCGCCGGAATTCAGTTCATGTCCAAACGCCCCGACAATGCGTATGCAGCTCCAACCATCCTGAAGCCCTTCGATAAAGAGGCAAACTTTGTTCATGTGGTCATTGAAACCCCGCGGGGAAGCCGCAACAAGTACAAGTTTGAGCCGAAGCTTGGCTCCATGAAGCTCAACAAAGTCTTGCCGGCGGGGATGGAATTCCCCTATGACTTCGGATTTGTTCCTGGTACGCGCGCCGAAGATGGTGACCCAATCGACGTATTGCTTCTCATGGATGAGCAGGTATTTCCGGGGTGCGTCGTCGAGAGCCGCCTCATCGGCGTGATCGAAGGGGAACAGGAGGAAGACGGCGAGACCACCCGGAACGACCGTCTTGTGGCTGTAGCCAAAGAGAGCCATACACACTCTGATCTCAGCCAGATCACTGATATGAATCGCAAACTGCTGGAGGAGGTAGGGCAGTTTTTTGTGAATTATCACCAACTCAGCGGCTCCACCTTCAAGGTACTCGGATTCAAAGGACCCAAAGAAGCGAGCCGTCTCCTGAAAAAGGCGATCAAAGACGCTGCATGATCGATCTGTTTGCCCGATTCCTGGTGGGAGGCGTGATCGTCTCAATTTTTGCGGCCGCCGGTGACCTCTTCAAGCCGAAAAGTTTTGCCGGGCTATTTGGGGCAGCGCCATCTGTAGCACTCGCCACGCTCGTCCTCACCGTCGCGAAGCATGGCCATGAGTATGCCGCCATCGAAGCCCGGTCCATGATCATCGGTGCTGGGGCTTTTCTGATATACGCGCAACTGGCTTCATGGTCCATGCTGCGCCATTCGATCTCCGCAATGAAAACCGCCATTCTCCTTTTGCCTGTCTGGCTGGTGATTGCTATGGGAGGCTGGTGGGTGATCCTGGATCGCTGAAATGAAAATTAGCGCGAGTATCTCCGGGCTCAAGCAATCACGATGGCATGAATTCGGACTGCGTTTCGTCTTTGGAGGTCTGGTCACTGCGATCGCGAGCCTGATTGCGAAAGAGTACGGGCCGGGTATCGGCGGCCTCTTTCTTGCGTTCCCCGCCATCTTTCCTGCCAGCGCAACTCTGATCGAGAAGCATGAGCGGGAGAAAAAGCAAAGGCATGGTCTCCATGGAACAAAACGCGCGCGAGCGCTGGTGGCCGATGATTCCGCTGGAGCGGCGTTGGGGGGCATTGGACTGGCCAGCTTTGCGATCTGCACATGGCTGCTGATGCCGGATCACTCTGTTGTTCTCGTTCTCCTGGTCAGCGTGGCCGCGTGGGCTGGAGTTTCGTTTCTCGCGTGGTGGATCTGGAAGCGGCTATGAGTTAGGTTCGTTATCGCCCTCTTTGCCGGTTTTGCGAGCCGCATCGCGCACGCGCTGAATTTCTTCCATTCGCTGTGAGAGTAATTTCTCCCGGCCTTCATTCGTAGGGTGGTAGTAGCGGCGCCCGCGGAGATTGTCCGGCATGCATTCCATGTCGGCGACTTTTTCGTCAAGGTCGTGTGCGTACTGGTAGCCCTTGCCGTACCCCACCTGCTTCATCAGCTTGGTTACCGCATTGCGGATGTGCAGGGGCACCGGTTGGGCAGCGGTTTTTTCCACGTCTTCCAGTACTTCGCCATAGGCCATGTACAGAGCATTTGATTTCGGCGCCAGCGCGAGATATGCAACGGCCTGAGCAAGAGCCAGAGCGCCTTCGGGCATCCCAAGAAAATCAATGGCGTCTTTCGCAGAGAGACAAAGGTTGAGGGCCTCAGGCGCGGCCAGCCCAATATCTTCTGACGCCATCCGAACTACGCGCCGGGCGATATAGAGCGGATCTTCGCCCGATTCCAGCATTCGGCCCAGCCAATAGAGAGACGCGTCCACATCACTGTTGCGAACTGACTTGTGAAGGGCAGAGATCAGGTTGTAGTGCTCTTCGCCCGACTTGTCATACAGCAGCACACGCTTTTGCAGCGTATCTTTCACGACGTCTTCCGTGATCCCGCCATTTTCGCCGGCGGTGGATGCTGCGACTTCGAGCACGTTATACGCGGCACGGGCATCGCCGCTGGAGTAACTGGCGATCTGCTGTAAAACCTCGTCCCCTGCCTTGAGGTTCAACCTGCCCAAACCGCGCTCGGTATCCTCAAGCGCTCGCCGCAATAGCGCCACGATCTGCTCTTCTGTAAGCGGCTTGAGGATGTAGACGCGGCAACGCGAAAGCAGAGCGCCGTTGATTTCGAACGACGGATTCTCGGTGGTGGCGCCGATCAGCCGGATATTCCCGCGCTCCACATGGGGAAGAAATGCGTCCTGCTGGGCCCGGTTGAAGCGGTGGATTTCGTCGATAAACAGGATCGTACGGGTGCCATACGCGCGAGCTTTTTCCGCGTCGGCCATTACCTGCTTGATCTCCTTGATGCCGGAGAGCACCGCGGAGAATTCAATGAACTCAGCCTTGGTAATGTGAGCGATGATCTGCGCCAGCGTGGTTTTTCCGACGCCAGGTGGCCCCCAGAAGATGATTGATCCGGGATCGTCTCTTTCAATCTGGAGTCGCAACGGTTTCCCCGGAGCCAGGATGTGCTCCTGGCCGACGAATTCATCCAGCGTACGTGGTCGCATTCGATCGGCGAGTGGCCGCGCGCCCTTGCCTTGCTGGTCCGGTAATGCTGCAAACAAGCTCATGCGAATCTGGTGATCGGGTGAATGGGTGATTCGATGCTCGGATGTGAAAATGTTGTCATGCTCCCGATCGCGCCTTTCTTTGCCGCGCTGCTTCGTAAAGAATGATGGATGCAGCAATGCCTGCGTTCAGCGACTCCACCCGTGGCGAGTGCGGAATTACGATCCGCTCGTCGGCTTCCGCCAGCAACTCATGGGAGAGGCCGACGCCTTCATTGCCAATCAGGATTAAACACGGTCCCGTGAGGTTGGCTTCAGAGACGGGTATGCCCTTGTGCGAGGACGTTGCAGCTACGCGAACGCTGCGATCACGCAAAGCCTGAATTGTCTCGCGCATTTTCACCGGTATCACAGGTTCTCGGAAGGTGCTTCCTGCGCTTGCCCGGATAACCTTGGCGTTGAACGGGCTTACCGTTTTCTCTCCCAGAAGCACAGCATTTGCGCCAAAAGCCTCAGCCGAACGGATGATGGTTCCGAGGTTTCCTGGATCTTGAAGGCCGGCTGCTCCCATCAGGAGCAGTTCGGCGCCAGCCGTTTCCACCAGATGTTCAAACTTCGTGCTTCTCAAGCGCACCAGGGCCGCCACGCCTTGCGGACTTTCCGTGCTCACCGCGCTCGAGAAAACGTCGTCGGGCAGAAGCAGAGCTTCCGTATGGCTTCCAAGCTGAGGCAACAACTTATCTCCCAGCTTCTGTGCGCCTTCACGGAAAAAAACGGCTTCGATGCGCATCCCGCTGCGGATCGCCTCTTCGATCATGCGCACGCCTTCCACAGCGACGGCGCCAGTCGAGGAGGGCTCTGCCTGTGTAAAGCAGTTTCGCA
>JBAIYI010000622.1:0-5496 GCA_037915955.1 Terriglobales bacterium | reverse complement strand
TCTGCGACACTCGCATCCCAGCCACTTCAACCGACGCCTCGCCCCTGAAGCCCGGACGTCCTTCGCCTCATTACCTCGTGCGCGACGATCAGGCTGCAGCAAGTCTCCACAATCCTCGCCCTCGCGGCAGCCATGCTGCAAATTCGCTCCTGAACCCGCCGCGACCCCGGCCCCCTTCTCGCCGCAACAAACGCGTGAACAGCTGACGAATTCATTACCGGCCTTGAGGCCTGAAGGAAATTTTTATGATGCAGCTCTTGCCTCCTCGTAACATTCCGGTCTATCGCAAGAATCAGAGCACCCTCTGGTCACCATGCGTAATGGGCAACTTGTGTGAGAAGTGCAAACGCCACCAGGATTGTTCTTCTGAAAAACGTTGTCGCCGCTGCCGTAAAGGTATTCAGTTCAAATGTGAACGTGAGATCCCTGCCGAGCCGGCCTTCGGTGTTACCCGCCGTGAGGCGCTCACCCTCATCTGGGCCCGACTCGCCGTCTTTGTCCTCGATGCTACCGCCATCCAATTGACCTTCACGCGCGTTGAAAACCTTCGCGACGCCAGCTCCAAAGCTGATGAAGAGTTCATCTTTGCCTTTCTCGCTGGATCTTACGACGCCGAACTGGCGCTTGAGTTCGGTTGGAACATTTCGCCACGAGTGGTCGAAGGCATTCCTCCAACTCATCTCCTGTTCCCGTTCGTGTGAACGGGCACGTTTAGCTGCTGATATCGCTGGCGTCAGGAGGTTAAGGGTGGGCACAGATACTGTAGCATCGAAAAACCAGAAAAAGTGCATCGGTTCGAAGCCTCATACTGGCGAGGCGGCGGATCGCGACTCGGCAAAGGCTCAACACCTCCGCACTCCATCGCAATCACAACAGCTCCCGGAGAGCACTGTCTTTTCCGCGAAAACCGAACAGTCGGCGCGCCAGGAGGCTCCTCAGCCGGGTCCTTCAGGCAAAATGTCTTTGAAGCAATTCGTCCATCGTCTGTGGAATGTCCTCGAGCCCGTCACCACACTCGACTGGAATTGGCATCATGACCTGATCTGCGAATATCTCGAACTCATTGCTCGCGGCAAATTTCAGGAAGCCTGCCACAACAAAGAAGGGATCATCTTCAACGTCCCGCCGCGGACGATGAAGAGCCTGCTTGTCACCGTCTTCTTCCCGGCCTGGGTCTGGACCTTTGATCCGGCGCGCCGCTTCATGTTCGTCTCGTACTCGGAAAAGCTGAGCACGCAGCACAGCGTCTATCGCCGCACCGTCATGGAATCGCACGAGTACAAAACAGAGTGGGGCAGGATCTTTTCCTTCGCGCGCGACAACAACCTTAAACATCATTATGAAAATTCCGCGCGTGGCGTGATGTTCTCCACCGGAATGCAGGCCACCGCCACCGGACTGGGTGGCGACATTCTGGTCTTTGATGATCCGCTCAATCCGGATCAGGCCCTCAGCGATCTGGAAAGGGAAGCGGTCAATCTTCGTTTTGATTCCACCTTCCGCAGCCGCATCAACAATCCCTCTACCGGCGTAAAGATCATCGTCATGCAGCGCCTTCATGAAAGTGACCTCACCGGCCATGTGCTGGCCCGCGAATCATCGCGCTGGGAACACCTCTGCTTACCCGCAATCGCGGAGCCGCATCGTACCGTTGCAGGACCGCTGCACAGCTACGAATATCGTGAGCAGGGCCTCCTCTGGCCTTCCCGCCTGTCCAAAGCATTTCTCGACGGGCAGAAGATTGGCATGGGCTCCTGGGCCTTTAACGGCCAGTACCAGCAGAATCCCGCGCCCATGGAAGGCGGCATCATCAAGCGCAATTGGGTGCGCTTCTACCGTGACTTGCCGCAGAAGTTTGATTACCTCGTGCAATCCTGGGATTGCACCTTCACCGGCTCTGACGGCAGTGACTTCGTCGCCGGTCAGCTCTGGGGTTCCGCTGGCAACAAGTTCTATATGCTGCCGTACCGCACTTATGAGCGGCTTGATTTCGCGCCGACCCTTGCCGCCATCAAAGGCTGCCATGCTGCATATCCGGAGACGGACGCGGTACTGATCGAAGACAAGGCTAACGGCCCCGCCATCATCAGTGAACTGAAGAAAGAACTCCCAAACGTTATCCCCATTGAGCCTCACGGCGGTAAGCTTTCGCGCGCTCAGGCCATGGCGCCTCTTTGGGAGGCGGGAAGCGTCGAGCTTCCCGATCCCACAGTTTTCAAGCTCCCCTGGATGAATGCGTACATTCACAACATCTGCTCCTTCCCCCGTGCCGCCCACGACGACGACATGGATGCCACTAGCCAGGCCCTCATCCACATGCGCAAGAGAGCAGGGAATGGTTGGCAGGAATATGCCAGGCGTTTGGCGGAGCAGGCGCTGGGAATCCGTGCAGATCAGTTGGAACAGTGCCATCCGTTGTGAGATTTGGCTTGTTGTCCGGGGCTCTGGCACCTCTTCAACGCTGAATATTACCGAGGGTTCCGCTATTCAGTCTTAGTCAGCGCAGATCAGTGGTATCAGTGTCATCAGCGGTGAGGTTCGGTCTTTGCAGCTGGCTCCGTTATGTTCAGGGGCTGAATGCTTAGTGCTGATTGCTGATGGCTTGCTCTTCAGCGATCAAAATAAAAAAATAAAATTTCGCATTTTATTCTTGACAAACATTCCTGTTTCATCGTACCTTGAGTTCGTACAGCAGAACATCGCTGCACGCCGGCAGCAGCGCCGGTGCCCCTCGGGGGAAAAGTAGCTGTAGATTCGCCGGCTAGTTCCGCAAGGGCTGGCCGTTCTGGCAGGGTTTGCGGTTGTCCCCCTCTCTCGTCGCCAGTTAAGCGCACGCTCCTCCCGCGCAACAACTGCCTCTGCTTGTGCGGCCTGCGAGCACCCCAGCCCAAAGTGTGTCTGTGGTCGCCTTCCTGCTTCTTTGAACTTGCTTTATGCCTTTACAACTTCAGTCGCTGAATCGCGTAATGAAGGATTTACGGGACCGCCGGCACCACAAACGCACTGAGGTATTCTTCCAGTTTCTTCCGGTTCTTCTCACGATAGGCTGCGTAATCCTTGGCAATACCTTCGTCCGCGGCGTTCAAAAGCACATAAGGCTCAATCATGCTGGCCTGCTGTAATTTCAGGAGCAGCAGCAAATTCGGGTCCTTGGGTAAGGAACTGGCATTTTTCTTCTTGCCGGATTGTTTTGATTCCGACAAGACTGTGGCTGCCGCGGAAAGCGCATCAGCTTCTTCATCCAGGCTGTGCCGGTACCGCGGCTCCTTGGGAAATCGTTTTTTGAATTGATCGCCTCGCCAGCTCGCCTTGGTCATTCCGTAAATCAACCAGGCAGAGGAGCTCTCTTCCGAATCGTTCGGATTCATGGTGATGGTAATGTTCTTCTCGTCCTGTTGTGACACGTTATTCGGGGTCTCGATATGCACTCGCTTGAGCTCAGCCTTGTTCGTATCTGCCCAGGATTTCAGCGCGCGCCATGTGATGGGATTGTAAGGGTCAGCTACCACGGCCTGAATAAAACGGGTGCGTGAGCCGGCCACATCGCCATTCTTGAGCAGCATGTCTCCGTAATAGCGATGTGCAGTCTCAATATTCGGCTCCAGGTCAATCGCTTTTTGGTACCATTCCGCGGCTTTCGTCCAATCCTTCTTGCCAAAATAACTGTCGCCGATCCAGAGCACGGCGGTGTAGTTCCTGGGCTCAAGCTGCAGGATCTTCTGGTAATTCTCAATCGCGCCGTCAAAGTCGTTTCGTGCAAATGCTGCTTCCCCCGCTTTCAGGGCCTGAGCTGTCGGACTGTTGTCGTACTTCACCACTCCGTCCTCCGGAATCGTCTGCAGCATGTTGTCCAGCAGGGGAGAGGTCTGGCCCAGCTTCTTGGCCTTGAGGAATAAGTTTCGTGCACGGACCCTTTCTCTGGCCCCTGCGTCCTGGTCTTCCAGCGTCGCCGACTCTGAGACCAGGCATACGCCGAGCCCAACAAGAACATCGCGATCGTCGGGATTCTTTACCGCCAGTTCCTCAAATAGCGGAAGAGCCTGAATGTACTTATCCTGGCGGAAGAGTTCAAAGGCCTTTTTCCGGGTATCGCCATTTGAAGCCGCCTGGGCGTGCGTAAACAAGCTGCCGAAACAAAAGGATGTGGTAAGCAGAATGATTGCGTAAGAACGCGTAAAGCGCATCGTTCCTCCCTTGGTCAGGGTCAGATTTTACTTCGGACGGGTGCAGAAACCTGCAGACAAACCCCATGGAAGAACGAATCGCGCCTCCATCCTTGCGTCAGAAATCCTCGCACAAATAGGTTTCTGGATTTATTCTTTTTCTTCTTTGACAGCGAATCGAGGCCACCATCGGTTTCTCCCGCGCCTCAGCGTCTTCGGTTGAACAGGTCCTAACTCTTCACTTCGGCTCCGCCGGTCTTGGCACATTCGATGGAGTATGGTCCACGGTCGACCGCCGAAGACTGGGGCCGCCCCGGTCCTTCTGTTTAGCAAGTTCGTTGCAGGACTCATCGCTCTCCGGATGCGAATGGCTGGTCACATCCGCCGGTTCCACTCCAATCCAATAAGTCGCGGTGGGAAGCATGATTGCCTGCAGATCACAACCATCTGCGTGGCACTTTCCGTACAGCACCTGGACGTCAAACACGCACTTGTTCATTGACCAGGTGCGGTGCGCTGGCAGTATTCCAACAATGTTTTTAGGTTTAGCTTCTCCCATGAACAGGTAGAGCTGCGTATCGTCGTTGTCGTCTGCCGCGACGATCGTATAACTACGGTTGTAGACGTCTCCATGGCGGAGATACGAAAGCTGCGTCTGGATCGTGTGCTGGCCGGATTGCAGGATCCGATCCATGGCTCGCTTGCGCTCCTGTTCAACGTCCTGCCACTGTACTCCGCTGAGCTGCTGCAACCAGTTCAGTAGCGGACGGTATTCGTCTTTACCCGCTTCCAGCGCCAGCACGTGGTCGCCATTTTCGAACCAGTAGATCTCCACGTAGTGGCTTTTCACGGTTCCAGTTGGCGCGGCAATCGCGGCCGCCAGTGCGCCCAGCATGTGGCTACCCGTTCCTCCACAGCACCTTTTCTCAAAGTAATCCCAGGTTTTTGCGGAACGCCTCTCACTCTCGTTGGTGTAGAGAATTGTTTCGATCGCCTGAGTCGGAATGCTGTAGAGCGTCGTGCCGTTACTGGTGATCGCGATCTGCTTCGCGCTGTTTGTGGCGGAAAGCTTTGCTTTGGTGCCGTCCTGCAGCTTCACCTCCCACGGAGGCACTGATTGGGCCTTCATAACTGCAAGCGCAGCCATGAACGTCAGGAGTATTCTGATGCTCTTTCCCATTAAACCCCCCTTGCGCAGACCATTGTCTCTCTCTTTAGAACGTTCGTACCCGTTTGAGTTGCCGCTTTGTTTAGGCGTCAATCCCAGCCGGGTTTTGTGCTTTGCCCAGCCTCGAACCCGCCGTTTCTGCGTGTTCGAGATCTTGCGCAGGAA
>JBAIYI010000590.1:0-5610 GCA_037915955.1 Terriglobales bacterium | reverse complement strand
GTGAGCTGGAAATATGCCAAGGCATGGCAGATGAGCAAGCAGCAAAGCTGAGTAGAGCGCTCTCTTTGATTCAGGCAGCCTTGCGCGCCGCCACTACTCTCGGTATTCCTTGAAGATCTGCCGTGGTCCGAACGTCCTTCCAATCCTTCAGCAGCGCTTTCACCTGCTGCTCGGTCGAGTAACCGATCTCAGTCACGAACCATCCGCCGGGCGAGAGTGCGCGTTCCGCCTGGGGAATCAGCCGCCGGTAAATGTCCGTCCCTTCCTCCCCCGAAAAAACGGCCATGCGAGGCTCAAACTCGCGCACTTGGCGCTGAACTTTGTCTGCCTCGCGCTCGCCCACGTAAGGCGGGTTGGAGATGACGAAATCGAACGTAGCCTCACCGTTACCCTGAGAAGTTTCATCTGGTTCTGGCGGAGCAGACTCCGATCCCGCCGCCGCACCTGACCGCTTACTCGCAGCAGGAGAGAGATACACATCGAGCAGATCGGACTTCCGAAACAGGACGCGACTGCCCAGGCCGAGCCGGGCGGCGTTGATGCGCGCCATCTCCAGAGCGTCATCGGAGAGTTCACAACCGTGGATTTCAGCGCTCGGCAGTTCACTGGCGAGCGCCAGGGCGATGCAGCCTGACCCGGTGCCCACGTCCAGCATGCGCAAGCGGCCTTTATCGAGCCGCTCGCAATCCTCAGGTTGGTGATGTCCGATGTTGTGCTGGTGCTCCGCGTATTCTGTCTGGACAAGCTCAAGCACAGTCTCAATCACGTGCTCGGTTTCGGGGCGCGGGATTAGAACCGCTGGTGAAACGAGCAGGTCCAGACCCCAGAACTCCTGGTGGCCGGTGATGTACTGTGTGGGGCATCCGCGGGCGCGTTCGGCCACAACTTCTTCATACTGGCTGGCCTCTTCCGCACTGAGCTGGCGCTCAGGATGGGTGAAGAGATAAGCGCGCTCTCTGCCCAGTACGAACATCAGCAGCAGCTCAGCGTTCAAACGCGGCGAAGGTACGTCCTCGGCGAGAAACTTCTGGTATGCCGTGTCCAGGGCCTGCTTCAACTGCATAGGCGGGAGAGTGTAACACTTTTCCTCGTTTTTGAGCGCGCAGGGACACCAAGGAACTCCATTCCCGAAACGCTGAAAGACTATGGCTTTAGGAGATCAGACATACTCCGTAGGTTACGAGACATCAGGGAGCTCCAGGATCAGGTTTCCCAGATCCATAACCGCGAACCTGGATGGGCGGCCGAGTCGCTAGGCCACAACTTCAGCCTGCTGCTTCAGCTTCTCTGCCTGGTAATGGGTGACCAGCGCTTCCACAATGGACCCAAGCTTGCCATCCATCACATCGCCCAGCTGATGCAGAGTGAGGCCAATGCGATGGTCGGTTACCCGGTTCTGGGGGAAGTTGTAGGTGCGGATCTTTTCACTGCGATCGCCAGTTCCGACCTGCGCCTTGCGTTCCTTTGCCAGTGCCTGCTGCTGCTTCTCCATCTCCATCTCATAGAGGCGGGCCCGCAGCACGCGCATACCCTTTTCGCGGTTCTTGATCTGCGACTTCTCGTCCTGGCAGCTCACTACGGTGTTGGTCGGCAGGTGCGTGATGCGCACAGCCGAATAAGTCGTATTTACGGACTGTCCACCGGGACCGGAGGAGCAGAATGTGTCGATCCGCAGATCTTTGGCTTCGATCTTGATGTCTACGTCCTGGGCCTCCGGAAGCACCGCGACCGTCACGGCAGAAGTATGCACGCGGCCCTGCGTCTCGGTGGCTGGAACTCGCTGCACGCGATGGACACCGCTTTCATACTTCATGCGCGAATAGACGCCCTTGCCTTCAATGATGGCAATGACTTCTTTCAGCCCGCCCACGCCGCTCTCCGAAGTTGATAACACCTCCACGCGCCAGTGCTGCGTTTCCGCAAAGCGGTTATACATACGGAACATCTCGGCCGCGAAGAGCGTGGCTTCGTCGCCACCGGTACCAGCCCGGATTTCCAGGACCACGTTCTTCTCGTCATTCGGATCTTTGGGCAGCAGCAGGACTTTCAGATCGGCTTCTGCCTGGCCCACCCGCTCTTCCAGGCGAGTGAGCTCTTCCTGGGCGTAGGCACGTAGGTCCGCGTCAGATTCTTCGGCGACCATGGTGCGGCTTTCTTCAATACCGCGCTGCAGGTCTTTGTACTCGCGGTACTTCTCCACGATTTCTGAGATCTCGCTGTGCGCCTTGGCGGTCTTCTGGTATTTCGCCGAGTCGTTGATCACTTCCGGCGACGCGAGAGCCTTGGTCAGCTCTTCGTATTTAGCTTCGATTTGGTTTAATCGTTCAAACATTAGCTTCCTGTCACTTCGCTCCAAACCGCTCGACAGCCTCTTTGAGGCGATCGCCGGTCTGGCTCCTGTACGTAGGCTCGGCACGGTATCCGGCCTCGCCACCCGATTGTTTAGTTTCCTATGTTCCTGCGCTTCAACTTACCGCGTTAGTTCCGCTACGCCGCCGCATGTTTTGCCTTACTTCGGCTTTCTAGAAAAGCAAGATAGGCCGCGCTGCACTGCCTCATGTTCTCCATCAGCGGCATGTGCCCGGTTTGTTTCATGATCAGCATCTCAGACCCTGATATGCCGTGGTGAAACAGCTCCGCTGCCGAAACATGAACCAGTTTGTCCTGGTCTCCCCAGACAATGAACGCTGGCGCTTTGATCTGTTTGAGCAGCTCTGCCAGGGGAGAGTCGCTCTTCTGTATCTCTCCAAAGATCCGTTGTGTCTTGGCCGCACCCGCAGCCATCACTTGAGCCAGGTATTTCTGCACCGGTCCCGGCATAAATGGACGCTTCACGAAGAGATTCTCCATCAGCCGGTCAAAGCTTTGACGGGACGAGACGACCAACCAGTTGTCGCCCTTTTCCACGCTACGCGCAAGCTCGCTCTGCTCCGGCTCAACCAGGCCATGTGCCGCCATCAGACCCAGCGTAATAACTTCATCCGGGTACTGGGCTGCATATCTCGCCGCGATTCCACCACCCATGGAATGTCCCATCAGGTGAAAACGCCGCACCCCAAGCTGTCCAAGGAACTGGTGCAGTCGCCCAACCTGGGCCACATAGCAATACGAAGCGGAATCAACCCTGGTGCTCGCCCCCCAGCCGGGCAGGTCAGGTGCGATCACGTGATAGCGCTTCGTGAACTTGCCTGCCATCCGGTTCCAGCTGTCCGCTGACGCATTGAATCCGTGAACCAGAACAAGTACCTCGGCGTTGTTTTTGCCACCTTCGGAATAAACAACCCGATGGTCGCCCACCTGTACCTTCTTGCGTTGCAAGCCGCTCAGGGAGCGTTCCAGTCCGATCAGCATTGATGGAAGCGACATTTGTTCCTCGATCCTTCCAGTCTTAACTCCGCAGGAATTAGCGCCTCAGCGTGCGAGCCTGTAAACCGGCAGTGCTGCTGCTCTACCTGACTGATGTGGAGAAAAAGTTGACGAGACGGGACGTACGGGTGGTTTTGCGGCGGGAGCCGCTAAAGTTGCGAGATGTGAACGGGGCTGATCACAAGCTTTAGAGTATCACTATTTTTGTCGCCTTGCAGCAAGCGATGTTAAAGCACTGCACAATTCGATCACTTTGGGCTCGCATCCACGGCCCGACTTGCTAGGCAATCACGAGTTCCCCACCATTTTTCTTCTCGAGTTCCATGGCCTCTTTCAACGCTACAATCGCGCATTCCACCTGATCGTCTGTGGGAGGTTGAGTGGTGATGCGCTGGAGCCACAGGCCAGGCTTGGTCATCAGGGCAAAGATGGATTTGCCGTGCTTTGCTGAAAAACGAATCAGCTCATACGAAACGGAAGAGATGATCGGCAGGAAGGCTATACGCAGGGCAAACTTGGCCCAGAAACCCTGAACCGGCACGGCTGCGTAAACGAAGATGCAGATCAGCATGATCGTCATGAGGAAGCTGGTGCCGCAGCGCGGATGATACGTGGTGTACTGCTGCGCCTGCCCTATGTTCGGCATGCCATGGTCTTCAAAGGCGAAAACCGTCTTATGCTCGGCCCCATGATAGTGATAGATACGCTTGATTTCCTTTGAAAGCGAAATCCCCCATACGAAGAGAAGGAAGAGAGCGATGCGAATTACGCCATCCACCAGATTGAATACAAAATTGTTGTTCAGCGCGCCCCAATGGTGCTTGAGCTGCGTGGCGGCCACTAGAGGCACGAACTTATACATGAAAATGAAGAAGGCCACGGAGAAGATCATGCTCAGCACCACGCCCCAGGTCCTGATTTCCGATGAGGGCTTTTCTGCCGTCTTCTCCTGCTTCACCGAAGGCGAATCCGCTCCGTCGGCGGCAGCTTTCTTTTGTGCCGCCTCTTCCTCGGCGATCGCCTCCAGACCCACATTGAGCGAAAACTTTGAGGCCACAAAACCCAGCTTCATCGCCTGGCCCAATGTGGCGATCCCGCGCACAAACGGCCAACCCAGCCACTTCCGCTTCGCCGACGGCCTTTCCAGCGTCTCACTGTGGGTGGTGATCTCCCCCGAAGGCTTGCGGATGGCAATGCCCCAGGCATGGGGTGAGCGCATCATGACTCCTTCAACCACTGCCTGACCGCCGACGAGCAGCACGTCCTCGCCGCTTTCCAGTGCGGGCAGCAGTTGCAGGGACACAAGGTAACGGAGGAATTGGCGCCAATATCTCATTGTCTGATTAGATGATGGAAGCTGATCCTGGGCTCCCGGACTTTGCCGGCGGAACAAGTGCCGTCAAAACAGCATTTTACCGTGATTCAAGGGGGAGCGATAGCAGGATTTTGGCTTATCCACTGGCTCTTGGGCCTTAGCGTAACCTTCGCAATATCATTACACACTCGTGCAGCACCTCGCCCAACTCGCTCAAGGGGTCGCCGCGACCACCAGAAAGACAGAAAAGGTCCAGCTCGTGGCGGATTACCTTCGATCGAAGGCAGTCGACGAGGCGGCGCAGGCGGCGGTGTTCCTTTCGGGGCGGGTGTTCCCAGCGTGGGAGGAACGAACGCTGAGCGTTGGCGGGGCGCTGCTTTGGCGGGCAGTAGCCGAACTCTCCGGCAAGCCGGACGTGGCGCTCACGGCAGCGTACCGCCGGTACGGAGACATGGGTTCGGCCACAGAGGAGCTGCTGGCCGCAACCGCCCCAGCCAAAGCGACGCTGGCGGTCGCAGACGTCGCTGCCGCATTCGATGAACTCGCCCGCACTTCCGCCGCGACGCACAAATTGCGCATCGTTACCGACCTGTTGGGGCGCGCGACAGCCCTTGAAGCCAAATACATCGTGAAAATCGCCACTGGGGACCTGCGAATCGGGTTACGCGAGAGCTTGGTCGAGGAGGCGATCGGGGCAGCCTACGGCGCAAAGGTAAAAGACGTCCAGCGCGCCAACATGCTGCTGGGCGATATCGGAGGCACGTTGCGGCTGGCGGCGCATCATTCACTCGACGAGGCGAGGATGCGCCTCTTTCATCCCCTCGGCTTCATGCTGGCGAGCCCTGCTGAAAACGCCGAGGAGGCGTTCTCTTACTTCAGTCCGGCCGAGGTGGAAGACAAATATGACGGAATTCGCGCCCAGGCTCACT
>JBAIYI010000583.1:0-9873 GCA_037915955.1 Terriglobales bacterium | reverse complement strand
GCCCAACGTTTCTGTCAGCGGGATGACGAGGGCGCCGCAGTTCGATAGTAAAGAGTGGGAAGAACGGGTGCGCCGGTTATCCTCGATCTTTGCGAAGTACCCCGAGATTGAAAACTCCACAGTCATGCTGGTGGTGCAGAACTCGGCTCGCTATTTCGTTTCCAGCGAAGGCGCGAAGATTGTGGATTCACGGCCGCTAATCCGGGTGCTGGCGCTGGGCAATACCCGCGCGGAGGACGGCATGGACCTGGCGCGATCGGAGACGTTTGACGCGTCATCGTTTGACAAGCTGGCTTCCGAGCAGGTGATGGCCGCGAAGATCGAGAAGATCGCGCAGGACCTGCAGAAGCTGAAGAAGGCCCCGGTAGTGGAGCCGTTCGACGGTCCGGCACTGCTTTCAGGGCGGGCGGCAGCGGTGTTCTTCCATGAAGTGGTTGGACATCGCCTGGAGGGGCAGCGCCAGCGCGGCGAGAATGAAGGCCAAACGTTTACCAAGATGATCGGTAAGCCGGTGCTGCCGAGTTTCCTGAGCGTGGAAGACGACCCGACGCTGGCGACACTCGGGGGCGTGGAGTTGAGCGGCAACTACACGTATGACGAGGAAGGCGAGAAGGGCCAGAAGGTTGAGCTGATTTCGAGTGGCGTGCTCAAGCAGTTCCTGATGTCGCGCATGCCGGTTAAGGGTTTTGAACATTCCAACGGCCATGGACGCGCGCAGGACGGCATGATGCCGGTTGGACGCCAGGGCAACTTGATCGTGCGTTCCACGCACGTGATTCCCGATGCGAAGCTGCGGGCGGCGCTGATTGAAGAGACAAAAAAGCAGAAGAAGCCGTTTGGTCTTTATTTCGAAGACATCGCGGGCGGGTTCACGCTGACCACGCGCAACCTGCCACAGGCATTCCAGGTGATGCCGCTGATGGTGTGGAAGGTCTATCCGGACGGCCGGCCGGATGAGCTGGTGCGCGGCGTGAACATTCTTGGCACGCCGCTGAACGTGCTGAACCGGATCATGCTCACCGGGGAAAAGATTGACGTGTTCAACGGAGAGTGCGGAGCCGAGTCGGGTTCTGTGCCGGTATCTGCAGCGGCGCCGGCGATGTTGTTCTCTGAAGTGGAAGTGCAGAAAGTGGCGCAAGGGCATGACCGGCCTCCGGTGCTGCCTCCGCCGGGCTTTGATGAGACCAAGGTCGCCCAGAAGGAGGCCCACTAATGCGCAGATTGATTTCAATTTTGCTGATTGCGGCAGTCTGTTTTGCATTGCCGATGTGGGCCGACGACGCGCCGCCGCGCGCGACGGTGAGCTTTGACGATCATGGCGATCCGGTATTGCGGGCGATGATCGCGGAGCTGAAGCGCTCACAGGAGAAGCTACAGCTGGGTCAGTTGCAGCGGCCTTATTACATCGATTATCAGGTGACTGAACTCCAGGACTACTCGGCGGACGCGTTCCTCGGCGCGCTGCGAGTCGACAATACGAACACCGGACGGCTGGTGCGCGTGGTCGTGAGAATTGGCGACTACAAGCAGGACAGCTACTTTGGCGAAGGCATGGGTACGGTGGATGTGCTTCCCATGGAAGACAATGAGATGGCATTGCGCCGCCAGCTCTGGCTGGCGACCGACAAGGCCTACAAAGCGGCGTTAAGCGGATTCACCGAGAAACAGGCGGCGCTGAAGAACGTGGAGCACGAGGAAGACGTGCCGGACTTCTCGCAGGAGAAGCCGTCCCAGGCATACAGGGACGCCGCGAAGCTTGGGCTGAACCTGGATTCCTGGAAAACCCGGATCGCTGAAACTTCCAATCTGTTTCGCAAGGACCCAAGCCTGCAGGGCTCGGGCGCGGTGTACAGCTTCCGCGTGCTGAACCGTTATTTCGTGAACACGGAAGGCACAGTAACGAGGCAGGGCAGGACGATTTATGACTTTGCCTTTACGGGAAGCACCCAGGCGGACGACGGCATGAAGCTGGACCGGAGCCACAGCTATGTGGTTACGCGTCCGGACGAATTACCGAAACAGGAAGAGGTGCAGAAGGAAGCGGAGAAGCTGATCAGTACCTTTGCGGTGCTGAAGAAAGCCCCGCTGGTGGAAGACGACTATCGCGGCCCGGTGTTGTTCTCGGCCGATGCCACCACTGCGCTCTTCGAGCGTCTGATAGTGCCGAACATCCTGGGGCTACGGCCGGAGCTGGGGAACCCCGCGCGGACCAAGGGAGAGTTTGCGTCGCACTACAAAAACCGTGTGCTACCGGAATTCTTTACCGTGGTTGACGATCCCAAGGCCGGGAAGATTGATGGAACAACGCTAGCTGGGAACTATGAATACGACGATGAAGGCGTGCCGGCGCAGACCACGACAGTGATTGACAAAGGCATCCTCACTAACTACCTGGTGGCTCGTGAGCCGATTCGCGACTTCCTTCATTCAAATGGTCACGGCAGGACGGCTCTGGCGGCCAGCCCGCGCCCGCAGATTTCGAACCTTATTGTGAAGGCTGCGAATGGGCTGAGTCCTGACGACATGAAGCGCAAGCTGCTGCAGATGTGCAAGGACCAGGGCCGCCCCTACGGGTATTTTGTGGAGACCACAGGACCACAGCTTACGCCGCGGCTGCTTTGGCGGGTCTATGTGAACGACGGCCACATGGAGATGGTGCGTGGCGCAGTTTTCCACGAACTGGATACCCGCGCGCTGCGCAACGACATTGTGGCTGCCGGCAACGATACGTATGTCTATAACCGGGCAGAGCCGCTGCCTAGCGCGATTGTGGCGCCATCGGTGTTGTTCGGCGAACTGGATATCCAGCGCGCGAACAAAACGAGGGAAAGATTGCCGCAGTATCCGGCGCCCCCGCTGAGCGCCACGCGATAGTAATCACCGCAGAGGATACGGAGGACGCAAAAGTTTTGATACGAATGAGCGACATGCACGCCGGTGTCGCTTGATTCGTTCTCGCCCCTTTGTCTCGCTACAGAAGCGGCCGTGAGGATCCCGCGGAAATCGTCAGCTCTCCTGCGCTATACTTCACGGCCATGAAACGCACGCTCGTTGTTTCGATCGTTCTTCTGATTGCTCTTCTTTCAGCTTTTCTTTGCGCACAGACGCCAGCAGCGGCTGCGCCCACCATTGTCAAGGCGGCACGCCTGCTGAATGTGAAGACCGGAAATTACATGGAGAATCAGGCGGTGTTGGTTCGCGAGGGGAATATCGAAGAGCTGGCATCGTTCGCCGCTCTTAAGGCGAAAGCGCCCGAAGCAAAGATCATCGACCTGGGGCAGGCGACGTTGCTTCCCGGGCTTATAGACTGCCACACGCATCTGTTGCAGAACTACGGCGGCGCGCAGGGAGAAGACGCGAACATGACGCTCACCGTGGCGGAGATGAGTCCCGCTTCCCGAGCGCTGCTGGGCGTCCAGATGGGACGACAGGATGTGGAGGCCGGAATCACCTCAGTCCGCGACCTGGGGAACTCTGGGATCAACGGTGATGTGGCATTGCGCGATGCGATACGCGCCGGCTGGGTGGATGGGCCGCGTATTGCTGCGAGCACTCGCGCTCTCTCTGCCGCGGGGGGTCAATTTGGCCGCTTACAGAGCGGAGCACAATCACTCATCGCCCAGGAGTACGTGGTGGTGGCGAATCCAGATGCTGCGCGCGAAGCGGTGCAACAGGCTTTCTATGACGGCGCCGATCTGATCAAAGTGATTGTGAATACCGGGCCCCGCGTGGTGGCGCCGGACACTATGAAGGCGATTGTGGACGAGGCGCACCGGGTAAACCGCAAGGTTGCAGCCCACGCGATTGGCGATACGGCGACGCGGATCGCGGCTGAAGCGGGCGTTGATTCTATTGAGCACGGATACGTGATCCCGGATGACGTTCTCAAGACCATGGCGGCCAAGCACATTTACCTGGTGCCCACAGACTATCCGGCGGAGACCTACCTGAGCATGTTTGTTGACAGTGGCTCAGTCTCTGCCGAGCAGAAAAAGCGGCGCGAAGCGGCGATGCGCGGATTTGCCAAGAACAATCAGGACCGGCTGCGTCGTGCAGTTGCCGCAGGTGTGCCCATTGCGTTTGGCTCCGACGAGTATTACGACGTTTCGGGAATGACGCGCGGGCAGGCAAGCCTGAAGCCGCTGGAATCTTACGCGCTCTCCGGGATGACCCCGCTGCAGATTCTCCAGGCGGCCACCGTGAACGGGGCAGAGTTGATCGGAGCAAAGCATCTGGGCAGCATAGAAAAGGGAAAAGCAGCAGACTTGATTGCCGTGGTGGGCGATCCGCTGAAAGACATCACGCTGCTGGAGAAAGTGCAGTTCGTGATGAGCGGCGGCAAGGTTGTCCGCAACGAGCTCATTCATAGTCAATCAGCGAAGCGAGTGCGAATACCCGTGATGCCGCGATGACGGGGTAAAAAACTATAATCATGACCTGCCGAGTGGCCGCAGGCCTGCGCATTCGGGGCTGCTGCTGGGCAACCGTACGCGAGTTTCTGGAGTCTTGTTCTAGAGGGAGACTTCAGAGAAGGTGGATGGGGGAGATCCCCTTACCGTCCATGGGTTAGGGCGTTGCACGCAGTCCTAAATCACTTTGACGATGAAGAACTGGACCGCAGCCCTGCTTTTCTTCTTTGCGACCTGCCTTGGGAGTTCAGGCCGGCGGGCCGAAGGACAGCTGCGCTGGCCCGATCCTCCGCCGCGAGTGGCGATGCGTGTGCGCCTGGTTGCTCTAGCCCTGGCTCTACCGCGCTCTTCCTACTTTGCCAGCCAGGAGGTGTTCGTGGCGGAAAAGGAGATTGGGCACGAAGAATGGAGCCTGATCAAGCTTGTGTTCACCTTTCTTCCCTATGAACCCCGGCTCTCAGAAAGCGGCTTTGATTACTCGGTGGTACACGAGGTGGCGGCCTGGCGTGACGAGAATTGCGACGAGACCGTCTCACAGCTGACAGCCAGGGGCGATCCTGAGCGGCATGAGCCACTGATCTACTCCCGTAATGTGCCGCAAGAAGACCTGGCCCGCCGACGCATCCCCCTGGCCTGCTACCAGACCAGCGCGGGCGAATACATCAAGTCCAGCTTTGAGCCGGTAGAGCCGCCGCCGAAACCAGAAGAACCTGTGCTGAAAACCCGGCCGAAGGAGCCCGAACCTGTCTTGAAGGAACGGCCAAACCCGAAATGAGCCGCTGCCGTTGAGCGTCTAAAAAACCGTCTCCAATGTTCCAGCCAGCAACGTAATTCCCAGGAGCCGGATCATGAACAGGCGGATTGCGGCAACTGCAGTACGGGCCTTTATCGAATTCCTCTGTATCCCTCTACTAGCGCATACTCCTGCCGTCCATCCCGGCGCGGATCGCGTGCGCGACACCACATTTTGGGTTGGCACGTGGGCAACAGCCCCGCAACACTTCGTCCCAGGAAAGATCAGGAACTTCCGCAACCAAACATTGCGCCTGATCGTTCACACCAGTGTTGCCGGGACGAGAGTCAGGATCAGAATTTCCAACAAATTTGGCGATGAGCCACTAGTAATCGGGAGCGCCCATATTGCGCGCCGGACATCCGGAGCTGACATCGATCCCGCTTCCGATCGCACCCTGACGTTTCAGGGGCGTGCATCCGCGAAAGCCGGTGCAGGATCTGCATTGATCAGCGATCCGGTTGACCTTGAGGTACCTGCATTATCGGATCTGGCCGTCAGCATTTTTCTGCCGGACAGCACCAGAGCGACGACATCACACAGTCTGGCACTCCAGACCAACTATGTCTCCACAGAGGAAGGGAACTTTGCCGCGGTGCCGAGCTTTCCTGCCGCAAGCACGATCAGCTCGTGGCCATTTCTTACGGGAGTGGATGTTGTGCGCTCTCCTCGTTCTGCTTCGATCGTGGCGCTCGGCTCTTCGCTCACGGATGGAGATGGTTCGACCCGGGATGCCAATCGCCGCTGGCCCGATGTGCTGGCGGAGCGTTTGCAGAAGGCGGGATTTCACGATGCGGGGCTCGGCGTTCTGAATGAAGGAATCATCGGCAATCGGCTGCTGAGCGACAGTGACAGCCCGCGGCAGTCTGGCGGCCCACCTCCCCTTGGAGCGGTCTATGCCCAACTGGGGCCCGCACTTGGCCAGTCCGGCCTTGTGCGTTTCGAGCGTGATGTTCTTGAACAGTCCGGTGTCAGGTATGTGATCATCGGGTTGGGAGTAAATGATCTGCTTTTCCCGGGCTCGTTCATTCCATCCACGGAAACGGTGAGTGCTCAGAACATTATTTCCGGATACCGTCAGCTCATTGCACGCGCTCACAAGAAAGGGATCCGGGCGATAGGCACAACAATTCCGCCATTCGAACATGCAATCTTCCGTACCCCTTTCTTTGAGAGTTTTTACAGTCCGGAAAAAGAGCAGGTTCGCCAGCAAATCAACGCCTGGATTCGGGAGAAAAAAGCATTCGATGGTGTAATCGATTTCGACGCGGTGGTACGCGATCCGAATCACCCTACGCAAATCATGCCCGCCTTCGACAGTGGAGACCACCTGCACGTGAATGACGCAGGTAACGTTGCGCAGGGTAATGCGATCCCCCTTGCTTTGTTCGAACACCAATGATTGGAAGGGAGACGCGACGGATGCGGTCAGGGTGGGTCGTGATTTTCCGAGGAGGGCAGGCACACAGGAGCGTGTTTCCGATTGATGCAATACACCTGTGTGCCGCGAGGTTACTGATGTTTGATGAAGGTCCCGTGCTGCAGTTCGCTGACGGCCTGCTTTAATTCCGCCTGCGTGTTCATCACGATTGGACCGTACCAGGCGACTGGTTCTTCCAGAGGCTTCCCGGAGACCAGGAGGAAACGAATGCCTTCCGGGCCAGCCTGCACCAACAGTTCGTCGCCGCGATCGAACAGCACGAGCGAGTGGTTGCAGGCGTCATAGGCCGGCTCAGCTTCCGGCTGTCGCGCATTCTCGGTGAGGACAGCACGTGGTTCGGAGGAATCGCGGAACGTACCTGATCCGGCGAAGACGTAGGCGAAAGCATTGCGAGTGACGTCGACTTTGATTCGTCTGCGGAGGCCGGGTGGGACGGAAATATCCACGTAAGCGGGATCAGCCGCCACGCCTTCCACTGGGCCGCGCTTGCCCCAGAACTCACCGCAGATGATGCGTGCACGCGTGCCGTCATCTTCCGTGTCTTCAGGAATCGCGCTGGAAGGAATGTCCTGATAGCGCGGATTGGTCATCTTGAGTGACGAGGGAAGGTTGGCCCAGAGCTGGAACCCGTGCATGCGTCCCTGCTCATCACCGCGCGGCATTTCCTGGTGCAGGATTCCGCTCCCGGCGGTCATCCACTGCACGTCTCCGGCGGTCATCCTTCCTTTATTACCGAGGCTGTCACCATGTTCGACGGAGCCCGCAAGGACGTAAGTGATGGTCTCGATGCCGCGATGAGGGTGCCAGGGGAACCCGGCAAGATAGTCCTCCGGGCGTTCATTGCGAAAGTCGTCAAAGAGCAGGAAGGGATCAAACTCTTTGGTCTTGCCGAAGCCGAATGCGCGCTGCAGTTTCACACCTGCGCCTTCCATGGTTGGCTGTGCCTGGAGAACCTGTTTGACTGCTCGGAGTGACATTCGATACCTCTCTTTTTGGTTCGACGCCGCGGTCAAGCTTCTATGCCGGGCCGCGGCCCGCGAAACAGCCTGTGTTTCAGGCTTTGATGAACTGCACGTCGAGCGTGATGGTAACTTCGTCCCCAACCAGGATGCCGCCCGTTTCCAGCGCCGCGTTCCAGGTGAGTCCGTAGTCCTTGCGATTGATCTTCGTCGTCGCGGAAATTCCGATGCGCGTATTCCCCCAGGGATCTTTTCCAGGCTGGGTGGGACCTTCAACCCCAAATTGCACCTTACGCGTGACGCCGTGGATCGTCAAATCACCGCCGACCGTCAGTTCGTCACTGCTCCTGCGGATGACGCGGGTTGATTTGAAAGAGAGCGTGGGAAACTTTTCTACATCAAAGAAATCGGCGCTCTTGAGGTGAGCATCCCGCTGCGGCTCGCGAGTGTTGATGGAGGCCGCGTCTATGGTGGCTTCGATCTTTGAATTGGCAATGTCCGCTTCGTCCAGCGCCAGAGTGCCGGAAACGGCGGTGAACTGGCCCTTCACATTTGAGATCATCATGTGCTTGACCTTGAACTCGGCAACGGAATGGGCCGGGTCTATGTTCCAAGTGCTGATAGCGGTTTGAGGTACTGTGAGAGTGCTCATTCTAGAATATCCTTTCGATATCAAAATGTTGTTGCAACAGATATGTGATTCAAAAAAATCATTGCTCGCCACGGGCCTGGCGGAGCAGGCCTGTCAGCGAGAGAAGGTGTTCGTGGCCCAAATGTCCAAGCTGCATGCGATGCAACGCGTGCACGGGCTCATCCAGCCGATTTACGGCATCCAGTCCTTCCGCAGTAATGCGCGTAACCACGGTTCGACGATCTTTGGCGTCGCGGCATCGCGAGATCAGTCCGCGTTTTTCCATGCGATCCAGGAGGCGAGTAATGTCGGGTTCGCGCGTGATCAGGCGGCGCGCGATCTCGCCACACGGCAATCCATCCGGAGAACCTCGCAGCACTCGAAGAACGTTGTACTGGGTCAGCGAAAGCTCTTCTGTTTTTAAAAGTGCAGCGACGCCGCGGGACAGCCGATCCGTTGTCTGCAGAAGCTCCAGAAAGGTGTTCTCTTCCAGATTTGCTTGCCTGGCCTTGCCGCTGTGTTTCGCGCTAACCATGTCTACACAATAATTGTTGCAACATATAATGTCAAGACGAATTGTTCTATCGGTTTAAGTCCCGCTTTTTCAGTGGGTTGTCCGTTTGCTGAAGGCGCCTGAATGCTCTGATTGCACCTGATTTCAGGGTGCGTGACCATTCATCGAAAAGCACATGCACTGTGCGTATGCGAGGAACGGCAGCAGGCAGGGACTGGAAAAACTGCGCCCGCAGTTACTTTCCGGGTAACAGGCTCGTGAGCAGATCCTTAATTCGCTCTCCCCAGCCGGCGGTAAGCGACCATGGGCTGGGCTGCCGGAGTACGTGCAAATTTCCCCGCAAATCTGTTACTTCGTAATCTGTCTCGCCATTGGCCTTGCGAAAGAATTTCAGGTCCACGGCGGACTTGCCTACTTTCAGGTTGTGCAAGCTCAAATTGGGCAGCCACTCCGGCAAATGAGGATCGAGCAGCAACAGTTCCATGGGTGCATAGGGGTAAATGCCAAGCATAGCCTGTACCATGGCGAAGACTGCCGCCGCCGACCAGGCCTGCGGCGCGCACGATTTGGGGTAGAACGCGGGAAATGGATGCCGGCTGTCACGCGGATGTCCGCTGAAACATTCCGGCATGCGGTAGAAATCGAAAATCGCTGCGGCGTGAAACATGCCTTCGCACAGCCGGTGCATGTGCTCATGCAACCCATAACGGGCGAAGCCCAGGGCAAAGGCTCCCTGCTCAACTGGCCATACGGTTCCGCGATGATAGCTGAAGGGATCGTATGAAGGATGCTTTGCTGAGAGCGTGCGAACACCCCACCCGCTAAACAGTTCGCCAGAGAGCATGCGGTCGGCAACCAGGCGGACCATGTCCTGGTCTGGGACCCCGCAGGCGACTACGTGCCCCGCATTCGAGGCGATGGACTTCAACTGCCGTCCCTGGGGATCGAGTGCCATGGCGTAATAGTTTTCGTCGCGCATCCAGAAGCGATCGTTAATTCGCTTGCGCAGCTCTCCCGCCTGGTCAAACAGTCGCTTGGATTCATCCTTGCGGTCCATCCAGTAAAGCAGTTCTGAGAGCTGAAGCTTGGCTACGTAATAGAATGCCTGCTCTTCGATGGCGGCGAT
>JBAIYI010000204.1:0-2150 GCA_037915955.1 Terriglobales bacterium | reverse complement strand
TTTTGGGCAGCATTCAGCCAAAACAAGGACGATTCATGTCTAGTGGTACTCGCCGTTCCCTCTTTTTTGTACTCCTCGTCATCGTAATTTGCGGTTTTCTGGGCGCAGGCTTCAGCCAGCGCACGGCCGCAGTTTACGGCGGCGCAGCCTCCGATTCTGAAGTCCGCGACGGACTGCGCCAGTTCGCCGACGTTTACTCTCTGGTGGAGCAGAATTATGCCGAGCCGGTAAACGCGGACAAGGCGATTTACAACGGCGCGATCCCAGGCATGCTGCACGTGCTGGATCCGCACTCCAATTTCTTTGATCCCAAGAGTTATTCCCTGCTGCGCGAAGAACAGAGTGGCAAATACTACGGTGTGGGCATGCAGATTGCCCCCCGCAACAACAAGATCATTGTTGTTGCGCCGTTCGTGGGAACGCCGGCGTATCGCGCCGGGTTGCGCCCCGGTGATGTGATCATGGCTGTGGATGCCAAGCCCACGGACAACCTGACCGTGAGCGATGTGGCTGATATGCTGAAAGGCCCCAAGGGCACGCAGGTCCGCATCACGATCCTGCGGGAAGGCAATGACAAGCCGCTCGACTTCAACGTGGTGCGCGACGAAATTCCGCGGAACAGCGTTGACCTGAAGTTCATGATCAAGCCAGGCATCGGCTACATGCATATCACGGCGTTCAATGAGACCACCGAGCAGGAAGTGGAAGATGCCCTGCAGCAGTTCGGCGATCTCAAGGGTATGGTGCTCGACCTGCGCGGCAATCCCGGTGGCCTGCTGAATGAAGGCGTGGGTGTGGCCGACAAGTTCCTGAAGAAGGGACAGATCATTGTTTCTCACCGCGGCCGCAGCTCACCGGAAAAGACCTATCGCGCACCGCATGGCAACTCCGGCAAGGATTATCCGCTGGTAGTGCTGGTCAACCGGGGAACCGCTTCGGCAGCCGAGATCGTCTCTGGCGCCATACAGGACCATGATCGCGGCCTGATCGTAGGTGAAGTCACGTTCGGCAAGGGCCTGGTTCAGACGGTCTACCCGCTTTCTGAAAACACCGGTCTGGCGCTGACCACCGCGAAGTATTACACGCCCAGCGGCCGGCTGATCCAGCGCGACTATAACGGCGTTTCGCTTTACGACTACTATTACGCGCGGGCCGAAGAGGACAACCCGAACACCAACGCCAACACCAGTTCAAAGGAAGTTAAGCTGACGGACTCCGGGCGCACCATGTACGGCGGCGGCGGCATTACGCCTGACGTGAAGGTGCCCACCTTCAAGCCCAACAAGTTTGAAGACAGCCTGCTGATCAAGTACGCCTTCTTCAACTTTGCCCGGCATTACCTGCAGGGCAAGCATGTGGACAGGAACTTTGAAGTCAGCGATGCGGTCATGCAGGAATTCCGCAAGTTCCTGGATTCGCAGAAGATTCCGTACACGGAAGCCGACCTGCATGAAGGCAATGACTGGATCCGCTCGAACGTGAAGGCGGAGCTGTTCATCGCCGAGTTTGGCCAGGAAGAAGGGCTGAAAGTCCGGGCCCAGAGTGATCCTCAGGTGCTTGCGGCGTTGAACCAGCTGCCCAAGGCCAAAGAACTGGCCGAGAATGCCCGAAAGATCATGGCGCAGCGGATGTCCGCGGCGCAGCAGACCCGGTAAGCACGACTCAAACCTAAGAAAACAAGGCCCGCGAAAAAGCGGGCCTTGTGCTTTTTGGGTGGTCAATCATTCCGCATTGTCCGGAGCACTCAACCGTTCTGGTTCTGATGAAAAATCTTGAGAGTCCGGTATTGATCAAAATCAAAGGTCTGCTTTTCCTCGTAGTAGCGCTTTTCTCAAGCGCGCTTTTGCTGATTGAGCACCCACACTGGAAAGACGCCTTCCTGCTGGCCATCTCAATCTGGGCTTCCTCCCGCTTCTACTATTTTGCCTTTTATGTAATGGAACGCTATGTGGAGTCGAATTACCGGTTTTCCGGCCTTATATCATTGGGGCGGTATCTGATCGCTAAGCGCCGCTGAAACTGGTAGAGAGGGCTCTCGCTATTCCGCGTGTTTCCGCAGCTTTTCTTCCGGGTGCAGCTCGTATTTTTCCTCGGGCTTTATGCCGTAATTCTTCAGGACCTCGTCCGTGATTGTCTGCAGGATAATTGGG
>JBAIYI010000051.1:0-2842 GCA_037915955.1 Terriglobales bacterium | reverse complement strand
TGGTGAACGTGACTGTGGTCTCGCGCAATCGCGGCATGCAGATGCGCGGGCACCAGCAGATGCAGGACCAGGGCCCCAGCGACGATCAGGACCAGAACGACATGCAGCGGTTCTTCGGTCAGTTCGGTTTCGGACCGCAGATGCGCCAGGGTCCGCAGATTGAACACGGGCTGGGCAGCGGCATCATCATCTCGCCGGATGGGTACATCGTGACCAACAATCACGTGATTGAAGGCGCGGTGGACCTGCGCGTGACGCTGAATGACCGTCGCGTGCTGCCGGCAAAATTGATTGGCGCGGATCCGCTCACCGATCTCGCCGTGATCAAAGTCAATGCGAGCAATTTGCAGAGCGTGCCGTGGGGTGAATCAAATATCCTTAAGCCGGGACAGAGCGTGCTGGCGTTCGGCAATCCGTTTGGCTTCCGCTTTACCGTGACACGCGGCATTGTGAGCGCACTGAACCGCACCAACCCTTACACGGACGATCCACGCAAGCCGGGACAGTTCATCCAGACGGACGCGGCCATCAATCCGGGTAACTCCGGAGGCCCGCTGGTGAACGCGCACGGCGAAGTGGTGGGCATCAACACGTTCCTGATTTCGCCTTCAGGATCTTTCAGCGGGATGGGATTTGCCATTCCAGCGCAGATTGCCCGTCCGATCGTGAACACACTGATCAAAGATGGCAAGGTTGAGCACGCGCGCATCGGCGTGGGCATCAATGACGTAACGCCGGAGAACGCGACCTTTTTCCACCTGAACGAGGCCACCGGCGCGCTGGTGAGCCAGGTTGAGCCTGATTCTCCGGGCGCGAAAGCGGGACTCAAAGTTGGCGACGTGATCACGCAGCTGAACGGCAAGAAAGTTGATGATGCAGGGCAGTTGCAGGCGCTCATCAGCCAGGAAAAGCCCGGCGACAAAATCACGGTATCCGTGATTCGCGACGGCAAGACTGAGAGCCTTCCGGTCACACTGGAAGCCATGAATCCGAAGAACACCACGGCATCAAACTCGGGCAATTCGCAGGGCAAGCCGCGCTGGGGTGTTGGCCTGAGCGACCTCACCCCGGACGTCCGCGACGAACTGCAGCTCCCGAACAACGTGAAGGGCGCGGTGGTGACCAACGTCCAGCCGGGCAGCCCGGCGGACAACGCCGGAATCAGCCGCGGTGACGTAATCGTGGAAGTGGACAGGCACCAGGTGCAGAACTCGCAGGACGTGAAGCGCGAGCTCGGCAGCGTACCTGCGGGTAAAGACGCGCTGTTGCTGGTGTGGTCGAACGGCGGCAGCAGCTTCCGCGTAATGCACGCAGCAGAGGCCGCCCAGCCTGCCGGTGAGTAACGCAGGAAAGCAGCGGTGACACGCTGAACGGCGCACTCCTTTATCAGTAAGGGTGCGCCGTTTTTAGTTTTCTTGTCCTGGCTGGATCGGCCATTTCCTAAGTTACGGAGCGACGATGCACGCACCCGCTTTGGGTGTCGCTCCGTCGCTGAATTGCAAGTAAGTCCATAAGATCTCAGGAAAGATTAAAAACTTCTAAAGTGAGCGTTTTGGCATACCTGCCGGCAACGTGGCCGTTTTCTCCTGTTCCGTCTCCGCCTCATTTCGCAGGTTTCATGAAAAGTTTTAACTGCGCTCCTGCTTTTCCCTCTGCGTGACGTTGATTCCATCAGAACGACGCTAACAGGTTTAAGGAAGAGCGCGCACGGACAGGTCGTGAACCGGGCGCGACGCAAGGAGCTTGATCCCCCATGGCTGCTGCTATCCCTGCCCAGCTGTACAGCTTTGACGGAACTTATCTCTCTGCCTTGCACGAGGGAGACGAGACAACTGAACACCATCTCTTCAGCTATTTCACCCCGTTCGTGCAGCGCAAACTTTCAAAGTACCTGCAGACTCCAGAACTGGTGGAGGACGCCGCTCAGGAAACATTTTCCCGGGTGTTAACGGCTGTGCAGAAGGAGGAGCGAGTGCGCCATCCGGAACGCTTTGGAGCTTACGTCACGGCGGTGTGCCGTAACGTAGCAATGGAGATGTGGCGCAGGGAAAAGCGATTCGTGGCACTCGACGAGGTGAAAGCCTGCCGGTCGGATTCGTTCCGGAGCCCTCACTGCGCCGCAGAAGCCGCGGAAATCCGCGCGCGAGTGCGGACGATTCTGGCCAGCCTGCCTTCGCTTGACCGGCACCTGCTGCAAGCAGCGTACCTGCAGGAAGAAGATCGAGCCAGCATGTGCAAGCGCTTCGGTGTGAGCGCCGCCTATCTGCGGGTCCTGCTGCATCGGGCCAAGCGGCGTTTCAGCAACAAGCTTATGAAAGATTCCGGGAGCAACTCCCGGGCGCCACGCTCCGTCAGGGTAGCGCGTTCGATTGAATAAACGCGTTTTTCTGGCGGAACCTGCCGGTACTTCTCGCTTCTTTCAGTAACGAAATCGGCAGCACCCCCGGAAAGAGAAGGTAATGTCAGCAGTAAAGAAAGTATTGTGCTACGTCCTGCTGATCGCTTTGGCTGGGCCATGGACCCAGATGGCGACAGCGCAATTTGAAATCACCCCAGACCATTTTCAGGATTGGCCAGATTTGTACGCACAGCCGAAAGTGGCCAATCTGGATGTAGACCAGGAACAGCTTGCCGTTGCGCAGCAGGAACTGGCAAAGTGCCAGGCTCTGCTGGACGAGCAAGCCGCAGCCGTTGAGCAGGCCCGCGTAAGCGCCGTGGGCGCCGGCGCAATGGGAGATCTCGCTTCGATCTACCTGGACCAGCAAAACACTGAGTTGCTTCAGTTGCAGGCACTGGAGCGGGAGCTTGCGCCGCGGATGGCCATGGCGAAAGCAATCATCCA
>JBAIYI010000669.1:0-1781 GCA_037915955.1 Terriglobales bacterium | reverse complement strand
AGCACCCGCGGCCTCCAAGGCTCCAGCGGCTGTGAAAAAGGGAGCGGTAAAGAACTAGCGGCGAGTGGCGGACGAGGCAGCTTTGCAGGCGCGTTGCAGACAAAGCAGCTCGAAACGATTACCGGCGGGTTTCTGCCCGCCGGGTCTCAATCAAAAATCTTGTGTTGGTTTTTTTACTGCTTGTCGCGGCTGGCGATGCTGGAAGCCTGAGCCGATCCGCCGCTGGCCGCAACCGTGTTGGCGGAATCCGGATTGACCAGAAGTTCTGAAGAATAGTTTGGTCCCAGGCCCAGCTTGATCAGGGCGCGCGAATCCGGAACTACCTTGGTCTGCCAGCCATTATCGGCCTGGTAGCGCACCAGGGCCGCCTGGGTGCGAGCATCCCATTCGCCCGTGGGTTCACCGGTCAGGTAGTTCTGCTTGATCAGCGCCGCCTGTATGTCCCGGGCGCGTTCTGATTGGATCCCCTGCTGGCCTTTTTTCTTCCAGGAGGCTTTTCTGCCGCCTTTGCGATGCTTCGCGGAGGCGTGCGTGGACTTCCCCTTTGAACTCTTCCTGGTGGGGGTTTCAGCGAAACTCAGGCTGGCAAACAGGGCCAGAACCGTGCTGAGCAGGATCAGATTTTTAAGTCTCAGCGTCAATGGGAAACCTCTAAAGTTCCAAGTATGATCGCAGATTTGATGCGTTTCCGCTACACAGAAGTTACCTGCTCAGGATTACCAAAGATTTCAGGTAAATCACGTAAGTAGTTGAATCACAAGCCATTGTCAGAACCGCCAAAGCCGCAAGCTTAAAGAATTCAGGCGGAAATTACCAAATTCTGACATCCGAAACAAACCCGCGTGTGCGGCTGATTGCGTGAAATGACGCGGAGCACCAGCTTCCGCTGATGCCCCGCAATGCTCTTGTTGGCGACTTACGGCAAGGTACCGGAGAGGAAGATGTTCCCACCGGCTGCGCCTCTGCCGCTCTTGACCAGGAAGACCACATCCTGGCCGCTCTTGAGTTGCGACGTGGCCTTGCGGAAGTCCGCCTCGCTGTTAACGTTCTGCTTGTTGACCTTCAGGATGATCATGCCGGGCTGCACGCCGATGTCCTCAGCGAACGAATCCGGCCGAACATCGGTCACCTGAACGCCCGTTCCTTCGGGAATGCCAAAGCGCTCCGCCGTTTCCGGAGAAACAGCCTTTACCGTTATGCCCAGTTTGGTCGGCGCCGGCTGGCTCTCTTCATTCTGGCTGTCCGTGGCGTCACCGGTACGCTCGGCAAAGAGTTTGGCCCGGTCGCCAACCACCACGCCCACTTCCTTCGCTTGGCCGTTGCGGACGTAGTTCACCGGGACCTTGGTTCCCGGCTTGATGGACGAGATCGTGGAAACCAGGTCATCGCCGTTCTTGACCTGATGGCCATTCACGGCCGTGATGGTGTCTTCCGCCTGCAGGCCGGCTTTTTCCGCCGGACCGCCGCCGGTAACGCTGGAGATGGTTACACCCTGCTTCACGCCATACATGCGAAGCATGGCGGGCGTCTGCTGGTTGAACGTCACGCCAATAGAACCACGGGCGACGCGGTGGTCATTGCTGGTGAGCTGGTCGTAAACTTCGCGCACCGTGTTGGACGGCATGGCAAAACCCACGCCCTGATAGCCCATCGACTGGGTATAAATCGCGGTGTTTATGCCAATGACCTCACCGCGCATGTTCACCAGCGGGCCGCCGGAGTTGCCGGGATTGATCGCGGCATCGGTCTGGATGAACGACTGGAACTGCCGTGCCGGGTTG
>JBAIYI010000341.1:0-2309 GCA_037915955.1 Terriglobales bacterium | reverse complement strand
GAAATGATTGAACGGCAACTGGCGCCCAGAGCGCAGATCGGGGCGACGCTCAGCGGCTCTCGTCTTCGATCATCGGGTGACTCTGCTCATTCGCCATGGGCACGAGCTTGAGAAAGACAGCATCGGCCACGGGAGTTCGCCAGTGATCGGTAAACTTGGCATAGCCGACCAGACCAAAAAAGATTACGGCAATTCCCGCCGCCATCTGCCATCCCGCGATCGCCGGTTTGCGCGTCGTCGGAACGGTGATCTTCATTGCGAGCGCATCTTTCGCCGGGCAGATGGCCACGCATTCCATGCAGGCCATGCACTCGGCGGAGCGAATCTGGAGGAGCTTGTCGACCGGCAGAGCCGAAGGACAGGCTTTGGCGCACTTGGCGCAGTCAATGCATGCGGCTTCGTTGCGCTGAATGCGCGTCGGGCTGAACAGTCCAATCAGCCCCATCAGAGCACCGTAAGGACACAGATAGCGGCACCAGAAGTTCTGGACGAAGATTGAAAGCAGCACCAGCGCGCCGAGAACATAGAGTGTTGTGCTTCCCGCAAAGCGGAAGAAGTTCAGCATTCGCACGTCCACAATCAGGCCGTACGGGCTGCCCACGAATTCGGAGATCGCCACCGCAGACATCATCGCCACGGCGTACCCAAAGAAGCTCAGCAGGATGTATTTGAGCGATCGAAGTGGAAGATCGAGCCAGCGCGGCAGGTGAAAGGTTCGATGCAGTACCCGGCGTCCCAGCTTCCAGAGATATTCAGAAAAGGTCCCTATCGGGCAAATCCAACTGCAAAACGCTTTGCGGAACAGCAGTGAAGTGAGCGCGAAGCCCACGAACAGGAAGAACGCTGCGGGATGCAGCCGGGGAAGACGTCCCGTCAGCAGCACGTACTTGAACTGCATCAGCCCTTCAATGGGTAGCCAGCCTTCCACTCCCGCGGGACGTGTGACGGCGACGGCTTGCCCGCCGCTCTCCGCCCAGCGCACCCAATAATAAAACTGCACGCCAATCCAGACGTTCAGCAGAAGAAAGAAAACCTGAACGCCACGGCGAACCTGCTGTGAGCGGTCTTTATCTGTGCGACGAACCAGCTTTTTACGCGCCGGCTTCTCAGGGGAGATGCCTGCGTTTTCTTCGGTGCTCGTGCTCGGAGGATATGAGAGTCCCGGGGCCATAATCTTCTAAGTAATGAAGATAGAGCGGACCCCGAAAACTGACCTATGACTTTTGTCACGCGGCAAGGCATGCCGGCTGCTTATTGCGCTTTCGCCTTCTGCATCGCCTTTCCCACCTGCGCTTCAGTGAGGAAGGGTGGCAGGTGAATCTGATCAGTACAGCTGGCATCCAGTCCTTTGGCTGAGCCCTGGCTCACGAAGTCTGAAAGCAGGCCGTCAATGCACGGAGAGCCGGTGCCGTGCGTGCCGTCCTTCACGATCACCACGCGTCCGTTGCTGAAGTCTTTTGCCTCTTTCACGGAAATCTGCGGCGGGGTGGCCGGATCGAAGGCGCCGGAGACCAGCAGAGCCGGCACAGCGGAACGTACGTCGGCGTGAACATCGTTGCCTGACTTGCCGCGCGGCCACGCCTCGCAAGCCTTCTGGAACATGCGGACTTGATAGTCGCCCAGCCACGTTCCCGCGGTGTCGCGTCGCACCATCGCTTCCGTGATGCTCGGCACATCTTCCGTGCAAACCACGGAAAACGCCATCCCGCGGTCGATCGACTTGTCAATCGCATCCCTGATCGCGATCGCCAGGTACGCGTATGGAGCCCAGTCACCCTCATACGCGTGATGGATAAAGTACGGGAACTGGCTCACCACTTCAGGTACGTAGAGCATCGGCCGTAGGTTGGCGATGAAGCCGCCGCGGGTCAACGTGACGGTCTGGAGCGGTCCGCCGCCCGTCTTCAGCTGCACCTTGGCCGGCTCTTTCTCCAGGCGCTGCACAACCGTTTCGAACTCTTTGCGCAGATCCGGATATTCTTTTTTGCAGGTCTCATCCGCTGCGCAGCGGTCCAGCAGCTTATTTACCGAGTCCTGGATGGTGCGAGAAAACGAAACCGGCAGCCGGTAATCGGGAGGCACAACGCCTTCGAGCGACAAAGTTCGCACGTGATCGCCGTGTCGCCGCAGGTAAACCAGGGCCGCCCGCGTTCCGTATGACCCGCCAAAGACATTGATCTTGTCGTAGCCCAGCGCCTGGCGGACTTCATCCAGATCGTCCGCCCAGATCGCGGTTGTGTACTGCGTCAGGTCAGCTTTTTTCTCCAGTTCGGTGCGGCAGGCGCGCAGCTTCTCTACTGGAATGAGCT
>JBAIYI010000425.1:0-1528 GCA_037915955.1 Terriglobales bacterium | reverse complement strand
ACGGATCAGGGGCTGGGCACAGACGTAATTCCGCTGAAGAGTGCGATCGTTGGCAACATCTCAGCCACGCTCCTGCTCATGCTTGGTGCGGTGGCTGCGGTTTTGTTGATCGCATGCGCCAACGTTGTCAACCTTCTGCTTGCGCGCTCGGCCACGCGTACCCGCGAGTTCAATATCCGCGCCGCGCTCGGTGCGTCGCACTCACGCATTGTGCGCCAACTTCTCACGGAGAGCCTTTTGCTTGCGCTGGCAGGCGGCGCCATTGGTCTGCTTTTTGCAAAGCTGGGCACGCGCGCAGTGCTGGCGATGCTGGAAGGCAACCTGCTCAGGACTGAAAACGTCAGCCTCAACGGCGCGGTGCTGCTCTTTGCGCTGGGGATTTCCGTCGTGGTCGGCATTCTCTTCGGACTGGCGCCGGCAGTCAGGAGCCGCTCCAATGATCTTCAGGGCGCGCTGAAGCAGGCGACGCGGGGCGCAACCGCATCGCACCATCGCATGCAGAACGCGCTGGTGATCGGGCAGATGGCGGTCACGCTGGTTCTGCTCGCTGGCGCCGCACTGCTGTTCCGCACCATCCATGACATGTGGCGGACCGACCCGGGATTTTCCACGCAGAACCTGATTACCTTTCGCGTGGGCCTTGCGGGCGCCCCCGGCAAGACGTCTGCAAAGGTACGCGCTACTTATGATGAGCTGCTCCGAAGCATCCGCGCCATTCCTGGCGTTGATGCGGCGGACAGCAGCAATGTTATTCCCCTGAACCAGATGAACAATTTCGCGCCATTCTGGACCGGCACCCGCGAGACCACGCCGCTGGCTGAGGCCCCTCGTATGCTCCTCTACTGGACCGGAGATGATTATCTCCGCGCCATGGGCATTCCGCTGCTTCAGGGCCGCTACTTCACCCAGCAGGACCGTATGGGCACGCAGCGAGTACTCGTGATCGATAGCGTATTGGCGGAGAAGTTTTTCCCGGGGCAAAATCCGATTGGGCAGAGCATCACCATCAACCTGTGGGGTGACGCGCGGATCGTCGGCGTTGCGGGGCATATCCGGCACTCCGGGCTGGGCGATCCAGTCGCCCTCACGCAGCCGCAGGCTTATGCGCCGCTGGATCAAATACCCAATGCCGGTGTTCCTGGCACTTATGGCGGGCTTACTCTGGTTGTGCGAACACCTCTCTCGATTGCTGCCATCATTCCGCAGATTGAGGCGGCAGTCGCGTCAAAAGACAGCGGCCAACCCATTTACGAGGTGCGCAGCATGCAGCAGGTGGTGGCTGAGTCCATGACGCCGCAGCGCTTCCCCATGACACTGCTTAGCGTGTTCGCAGCGTTCGCCTTGTTGCTGGTCGCGCTGGGCACATACGCTGTGATTTCTTATTCCACCATCCAGCGCACACCGGAAATCGGGATACGCATGGCCTTGGGCGCGGAACGCAATAGCGTCTTCCGCATGGTGCTTCGCCAAGGGCTGCGCCTCTCACTGTTCGGCATCGTCAGCGGAGCGGGGTCAGCGCTGGTGCTGG
>JBAIYI010000456.1:0-1842 GCA_037915955.1 Terriglobales bacterium | reverse complement strand
CCGCAGTTCAACTGGCGCCTGACGTTTCCGTTCGGCGTAAAGGCCGAAGAGATCGCGGCCGATCTCCAATACTTGATGCAACACCCGCAGGCGAAATGAGTAAACCGACTCTCAGCGGTGTGGTCTTGATGTTGGTGGTCGCTTTGACGGCATGTGGCGGAGCGGGCGACACTGCCGGCAGCAGCATCAGCGTGAGCGACGCCTGGGTGCGCAATCCCCCTATTTCGGAGCAGCCCGACGCAGCTTATCTCGTGATTCAAAATAACGGCGCGGCCGATAATCTGCTGTCCGTCACGAGTGATATTGCACAGACGATTGAGCTGCACGAATCGATGGAATCAAGTGGCATGATGCAGATGTCCCCTGTCCCGAACATTTCCATTCCGGCCAACAGCAAAGTGGAGTTGAAGCCCGGCGGCCTCCACCTGATGTTGATCAACCTGGCACATCCCCTGAAGGTCGGGGACAAGGTGCAATTGACGTTGAACTTTGAAAAGGCCGGAAAAATACCGGTGACAGCGGAAGTGAAAGAGCAGTAACGTTGTTGTGATCCACGAATTGACACGAATCCACACGCAGCAGAAAACGAGCATCCTGAGCGGGAAGCCCGTGCTTTTCGGACTGAAGTCGAAGAAGGCGGTTGTTAATGCAGAATCTAGCCGTTTTGCACGAGCCGCATCCTTTGACCGCACTGCGCTTCGCTTACGCCGTGTCCCAGCCTTTGGCTGAGTGGCGCGCTGGGCGGCGCGCTCGCCGGCGCATAGCGCCGGGCACGACGAGGCGGGATGCTTGTAGAATCGAGTAAGCAAGCATGAAGATTAACGGCGAACCGATTACCGATCAGACATTGCGGAAGATGCGCAGCCTCTTTGCGAGCGGCGTAGCCGTGGTGACTACCGTGCATGAGGGCAAGCTGCGCGGCATTACAGTAAGCGCTTTTGCATCGGTGTCGTTGGATCCGCCGCTGGTGCTAATCTGCCTCGCCAGTGAATCGGAATCGAAAGACTGGATCGCCGAAAGCGGTATCTTCGTCGTAAACCTGCTCAGCGACGAGCAGGAGTTTCTGTCGGAACGCTTTGCGGCCCGCGCGCCAATCGTCAATGCGCGCTTCGACGGTGTGTCCTATCACACCGCCCTGACCGGCTCACCGATCCTCGCAGATTCGCTGGCGTGGTATGACTGTCGCATCGAAGCAACACACGACGGCGGCGATCACACGATCTTCATCGGGCGAGTAGAGGCCGTGGGGTACGGAGCTGAAGGGAGGCAGCCGTTGGTGTACTTCGCGAATCGGTATGCGGGGGTAAAGGATTAGCTGCTCGCAGACGTTTCGGTAGATGTGCTGCCTAACGAACATTCCGCTTCAGGTGCACGCGAAGCGTGTCGCCTGCGAGCGGGTGTCAGTCAGCTCTACTATGTGCGGATGTAGCGAAGGTGTGTGGCGAGTGGAGTGTGCATCACACTGTCAATCTCATAGCCGGGTACCGTCTCACTGATATTCTCAAACAGGCGGCGCCCGCCGCAAAACAACACGGGTGCAAGCGCTATCTCAAGCTCGTCAACCACGCCTGCGCTAAGATACTGCTGGATCACGTTCGCTCCACCGGCAATTCGGACGTCGCGTTCGCCTGCTGCGGCTCGCGCCTGCTCCAGCGCACTCTCAATCCCATCATTCACAAAATAAAACGTGGTTCCACCCGGACGGCTCCAGGGCACACGCTTTTCGTGTGTCAGCACATACACGGCGGTGTGAAACGGCGCTTCTTCTGGCCAACCTCGCTCGCCGCCCTCGAACATCCGCTTTCCCATGATATTGGCCCCGATTCGCTCGGTAGTCCGCTT
>JBAIYI010000478.1:0-1807 GCA_037915955.1 Terriglobales bacterium | reverse complement strand
TCGCGGACGTAATGCCCCAGGAAGCGCGGCATACTGCCGAAGGCGCGCGGATGTCCGTGCGGCTCACACAGCGGCCCATCGAGCGGAGACTCGCCCGCGTCCAGGCCGATGCTGGTCCACGGCTGCTTCAGTCCGTACTGCAGGTCCTCTTCACTGGCGATGAAGTAGAGCGCGCCGGTCTGGCCTTTATCGGCCAGGACGAGATCAAAGAGCGCATCCAGCGGATCTTTCTTCTGCTCCTGCGCAATCTGCTCCACCGTCTTGCCGGTGAGCGGCTTGAGGTCCGGGCTCACCACGGAGGCCACCATCACGCCGCTTGCCCCGCCAGCGGCCAGATAAAGGTTCTCCCAGTCGGTGTGCTCTTCCACCAGTTCGGTCTTGATGCGCGCTCGAGTTGCGGGATCGCGCAGCCGCTCCAGCAGTTTGGCCATGCCGCCGTTGGCCATCCAGGGCGGAAGAGCAGAAGCGAGCGCAGTGCCGCCCGCGACGTAAGGATACATGTCTGCGCGTACGTCCTGGCCGGCGTTGCGCGCCGCCTCCAGTTTGGCGACGATCTGCGCCATGGTGCCCCAGCGCGCCTTGCCAGCAATCTTCAGGTGGAAGATCTCCACCGGAAGCCCGGCTTCGCGCCCGATGCGCAGAGCTTCGTCAATGGCGGCAATCTCGCTCCGGCCTTCACTGCGCATGTGGCTGGCGTAAATGCCGCCATACTGCGCCGCAACTTTCGCCAGCTCGATCAGCTCTTCCGTCTTCGCGTAATGTCCGGGCGGATAGATGAGCGCGGTGGAAACACCCATTGCGCCCTGCTCCATGGCTTGCCTGACCAGTGCGCGCATCTGGTCAAGCTCCTGCGGCGTGGGCGCGCGATTTTCGTCGCCGATCACGGCCTCGCGCACCTGCGCCAGACCAACATAGGTGCCCAGGTTGATCGGCGTGCCCTGCTTTTCCAGGCGCGCGAAGTAGCCGTTGAGATCAGTCCAGTCGATCTTCAGGTGATACGGCTCGATCGAGGGCAGCAGCGCCTTGATGGTGACCGCGTTTTGCGGCGCGATGGAGCCGCCTTCGCCCGTGATCTCGGTGGTGATCCCCTGCGAAAGCTTGCTCATGGCGCGATTGTCGATGAGCAGCGCAGCTTCCGATTGCCCCAGCATGTCAATAAATCCCGGCGAGACGACCAGCCCTTTGGCGTCGATGGTCTTTTTCGCTGTCGCGCCGCTCAGCTTGCCGATCGCGGCAATGCGGTCGCCGCGAATGCCAATGTCGGCAGCGAACCACGGATTGCCGGAGCCATCGATGATGCGGCCGTTGGTGATCAGCACGTCAAAGATTTGCGCAGCATTGGTGGGCTGTTGCGCGAGCAGCAATGATGAGAGGAGCGAAAGGAGAACAATGAACAGAAACATGCAAGCGTGCCGAAGCCGCATGAGGCAGGACTCCTGAGTTGAGTGTGATCCCTATTATTGCTGGACGAACTGGTAATCCTCAATGCGGCCCGCGTCATTGAGGTAAACAATCATTCCGGAATCGTAAATGAGTTGCCGGCCCCCGCGTCCCCAGTCATTCTGGCGCTTGGGAAACCCGAGAGCGTAATGAAGAGCATGCTCACTCATCCCTCGCACGATTCCTCGCCGCTGGATGGCGGCCTTCTCGGCAGCCGTGAGGCCGCCCGGCATGGTCAGAAGCAGGTCCCCTCCCCGTTCCACACCGTCGGGAGAGAGCTTGCCCAGGGCAACGCGCCCATCGGGAAATTGCAGCTTAACCAAGGCGCGGCGTAGTTCCGGATTCCACTTTGCCACGGTAACTTTCA
>JBAIYI010000617.1:0-6555 GCA_037915955.1 Terriglobales bacterium | reverse complement strand
GATCGTTTCGCGGGCAATGACGGGTTCAGAGGGGGCTGGATGGACGGCGACCGCTGAAGACTCGTTGATCACAGCACGGTCCTCCTGATAAATGTTTCCATTTCAGCCACTGGGTAACAGTGACCCGAATCACGTCAACGCGTGATGGCAGAGTCTGAACGTCCGTCCGTGATGGCAATCACTGCGTAACCTGCACGATGGGCGAAACATCAGGATGAGGTCGCGTCGTTTCTATCCCGACGTTCCGAAAGGAGGGAACCATGATGGCCGTTACAGAACGGGTGCTCGAAAACGGTTTTTGGTTTTTGGTAGTGTCCACGGTTCTCGCGTTCTTCTGGTTTCACCACCGGACTGAACCTCGCTCAGGCCAATCTCAGGCGAAGTGATCGCGCGGCACGTGTATTGAAATGAGTGACGTAATTGCTGGCTGGATTCTGTCTTAACTCTGAATATTTCATTGCTAAAACTCCACCTCTTTGCTCTCTCTGCATCACAATCCTTTCTCTCAGGCGGAAAGCGCCAACTGCGGCGAGAGAGCTGCCAGTGCTTCAGCTGTGGTGATCGACCGAGCTCCCCGGGACTCCAAGTTGTGCAGCGTCTCCTTCCCTCTGGAAGGATCAAACGAGCGAATCGCATCCGTAACAATGGCTACGCGCCGGCCGCGGTTCAGCAATCCTTCGACCGTGCAGCGGACGCAATATTCCGTGACCACTCCGAAGATTATGAATTCGACGTTCCGGTCGAATGGCACGGGGAACAGATGTAACCTTCCAAGCAGCGCATCTGTGTTCGGGTTGTCGAAGACGTTAAGTGTGTTCTTCTCAAAAACCACCTGATCGATGTTCCGCAGGTCAGCCGGGACCGCGAAATCAGGCTGGTTCGGGATTACCACGAACCGAGAAGTCAGCGCCTCCGATATGATTGCGGCTCCCGGTGTCCCTTTGAGGCAATGCAGCGGCCACTGCTTCATCTCAACATCGTCCGCTCTGTGCGCATCTGTTTCGGAAATAAGAAATACGCGTCCTTCACGGCAAGCTTCCACTAGACGTCTTATGTTGGGGACGATTGTTTCAGCGCCGGGTACATATAGCTTGCCATCCGGGCACATGAAGTCCGCCTGCACATCCACTTCCCAGAAAATCGTCGTCGGGGAGCGCATGCCAGCATTGAGCCCCATCGTCGAGGCTGGCGCTTTGACTACGGTTCGGCGCACGGCTTCGCACAGCCCTTCAAGCCGCGCACTGTAGTTGACCGGGTATGGCTCTTTCACCTCCCCAAGTTGCAACAGCTTCGTCGGCAGGTGCTCGCGAGTGCGATGGAACCTCTCCTGGCCTGCGCGAACGGTTTCAGTCTCGCCGTGCCGTTCCAGCTTCTTACCATCGCGCATAACGCACTTAAGCAGAGGTTCCGCATCGGCAAAGTTCTCATTTTCGAGGCCAATCACATCGCGAGCGTATTTGCCATTGCTGCTGAAACGGAAAACTTGCTTGCGACCGGGATAGGTCTTTTTCTCGGTGCTGAACTTGGCGGTGCTGCGAACGTGATCGGGAAACTCAACTTCCACCAATTTGTAAATTGCACCAATCGTCGGCGAGTCCTGTGAGGTTGAAAGAGCCGTGCCGACGCCGAATGAATCAGCGCAACCGCCCCGGTGGATGATTTCCTCGATCCGCTCCTCATCGAGATCCCCCGAGACAAAGATCTGGACATCATCCCAGCCCGCAGCTTGAAAGCGCGACCGCGCCCACTTGCTGTCGGCCAGGACATCCCCGCTATCCAGGCGAATGCCGCGCGGCTTGTGGCCTGCTGCGATGATTCTCTCTATCGCGGTGCGCACATCATACGTATCAACCAAAAGCGTTGCGTGTTCCGGAAATACGTGCAGGAAGTTTTGGAAGGCCACGGCTTCATCTTCATGCGCCATAATCCACGAGTGCGCCTGCGTACCAAATATTGGTATGCCGAAGCGGTAACCGGCGAAAGTGTTGGACGTGCCATGGCAGCCGCCAACAAACGCAGCGCGAGCAGCCAGAACCCCGGCTTCTATACCGTGCGCCCGGCGGGAACCGAACTCGATCACCGGGTGCCCCGCAGCCGCGGTCGTAACCCGTGCGGCCTTGCTTGCGATCACAGTTTGCAGGTGGATGGCGGAGAGGAGGCTCGTCTCCATCAACTGCGCTTCGATAATGGGCGCCGTAACCCGAAGAACCGGTTCGCCTGGAAAGAAGACGGTTCCTTCCGGCAAGGCCCACGCTTCGCCTGTGAAGCGAAATTCTTTAAGGTAGTCGAAAAACTCCGGTTGCACATGCCTGAAGAGAGGAAGGTTGCGTAAATAAAAGATCTCATCAGCAGAGAAGCGCACATTTTGGAGGAACTCGAGTGCCTGGTCCAGACCCGCAGCCACAAGAAAATTGCGATGCTTCGGCAAGTGGCGAACGAACAATTCGAAAGTGGCGATGGCTCGAAAATGGGTCTGGAAGTACCCGGCGGCCATCGTGAGCTCATATAGATCGGTGAGCAAGCCGGAGCAGGTGTTCGATGACTGCATAAAATCCCCCGGCAGTCAGGCTGTGTCAGTCCTTACCAGATGCGGAGTGGCATGGACCGCCTTGAGTCCTGATCAAAGTTTTCGCCCAGAAGCTGTGCTCGTATGTGACCGGCATCACCCGTTGCTCATATACGAAGCCATGACTGGATCATCGCAAACATAAGCTGGTGGCCCAGCACGTGCTCACGCGAACATGTGAGCGGCATCAACCCGGGGTCGGGTCACCATCATGGACAATGGAGAGCCGTGGGAAGAGACGCTCAATCGACGAACGAGCGTCTCATCCTTTCCTGTAGTAGGCAAGTATGTCCCTCACCATTTTCCTTTGCGGCGATGTGATGCTTGGCCGTGGCATAGACCAGGTTCTGCCTTTCCCGAATGTCCCGCAGCTTCATGAGTCCATTGCCAGAGATGCGCGTGACTACGTGGAACTGGCAGTCGCGCAAAATGGCCCAATACCTCGACCGATGGACTTCAGATATGTCTGGGGCGACGCTCTCGCCGATCTTGACCGCGTGCGCCCGGATTTTCGAATCATCAATCTGGAAACGACGATCACATCCAGCAGCCGGTTCCTGCCGAGTAAGGAAATTCATTACCGCATGCACCCCGATAACGCGTCATGCCTCGGCGCCGCCGGCATTGATTGCGCGGTCCTGGCCAACAATCACGCGCTCGACTTTGGTGAACAAGGCTTGCTTGAAACCCTGGTCACGCTGGCGCGGGTTGGAATAAAAACTGCCGGTGCAGGCCGGAACATGTTGGACGCGAGCGAACCCGCCATTCTTTCCTGCGGGGGACATCGGGTCCTGGTGTACGCGGGCGCTCATGCCTCAAGTGGCGTTAGCGTTGTATGGTCAGCCACAGACGCCGGTGCCGGGCTTAACTTTTTGCCAGCTCTCTCTGAGACGTCCGTGGCAATCATCGGGAAGAGAATAGCCCGCCGAAAACAGCCTGGCGATATCGTGGTTTTCTCCATCCATTGGGGCGGGAACTGGGGCTATAAGGTGGAAGAGGATCATCGCAGCTTTGCCCATCGATTGATTGATCAGGCGGGCGTTGACGTGGTCCACGGTCATTCATCGCATCACCCCAGGGCAGTCGAGCACTATCGCGGCAAGGCGATTCTCTATGGTTGTGGCGACTTCATCGACGATTATGAAGGAATCTCGGGCAACGAGAAGTTCCGTCCCGAATTGCGGTTGATGTACTACCTGCGAATGAACGAGGACGGGACCCTCCTCGATCTGGAAATGGTTCCCATGCGGATGATGCGTTTCCGGCTGCAGTATGCTTCATCGGACGAAGTTCAGTGGCTTGGAAGGCTGCTTCAGGAGGAGAGCAAAAAACTCTGTACGCAAGTTGATTTTGGTTGTCGAAACACACTGCATGTCGTGAACGAGAATAGATGAAGGCGATGATATGTACGATGGGCTGGAGCGGCCTTCGATCACGCACACGGTTGAGCACACGGCTATGTCTCACCATGCGAACGGATCGAGAAATTCGTTGCGAAAAATGGTTGCAGAACTAAATGGCAACAAACCAGGGGCAGCAAAGCTTCAGCGCAGGCGGCAAACCAGCGTCAGCACTTGGTTTTCGAAAATCGCTTTTACGGGTCAATTGACGCAATGGCACATCTTGCGGCACAGTTGCCTGAACATAAACCCGCTAAGTCATTGATTTGAATGGTGGGCGGTCACGGACTCGAACCGTGGACCTCCTGCTTGTAAGGCAGGCGCTCTAACCAGCTGAGCTAACCGCCCCGGGCGGGCATGTTTCGAGTATAGGGGCAGAGTCTGCTGGGGTCAAAGCTTGCACAACGGACACCCCCGACAACTCACAGTCGCGCCCGGAGCGGTCCCGATGCAGGTTACCGAGGCAGGTTACCAACGTCACTGTACCAATAGAACTCTTCCGCTCGTTTCCACGGAAGCACGTGATAGATTCGCCCTTGCCTTCCGGGGAAAGCGATGTTTGTTATTTTGCTGGATAAGCTCCCTACGATTCTTGTTCTGGCCGTGCTGGTGGGCATCTTTGTGTCACTGCGGCGGCACGCGCGTTCAGTACGCCTGAACCTGTGGATTGCGGCGTGGGGGCTGATTTTCATCCACTTCCTCGCCCAGATCTTTTATCCGGCCGATGGTTCGGGTTCGCCGCTGGTGCTCATCGTGGAGCAGGCAGCCCTGCAGCTTTCCGCCTTCTTCTTTGTAGCCTCTCTGACGGTGTTCCATGAAGACAGCCGGCTGACGCGCGCATTTCTGATGATGGCCGGCATCCCGGCTGTGCTTTACGTTGCCCTGCTGGCATTCGGGAATGAAGCGCGCGCACCGTACATTGCGGGACTTGCGTTGATGTTTTTTGGCGTCCCGCTGCTGATTGCCCGTGCCCACAAGCCTCGCTCTGCCCGTTTGATATGGGCGCCAATCGTGATTGGTACCGGTGCATGGGCGATTCTAGAAGCATGGAAGGGACGGCCCGATTTTGGATGGTACGCATTGCTCACGGTGGGGTTTGCATTGCCGGCGTTGCTCTACTGGAGGCGGTATCACCGCTGGTCGCCCGGCGTGATGACGACGGTGGGCGGCTTTGGATTGTGGGCTGCCGTGTTCCCGGTCGGCGTGCTGGTGGCAACGTATTATCCGAATCTCAAGATTAATCCTGAGCTGTGGAATACGCCGAAGTTCTTTGTGGCTTTTGGCATGATCCTTACGCTTCTGGAAGAAAAGTCCAGCGTGCTGCGCGCGGCGGGCATCCGCGAACGCAAGATCAACGACCAGATGCGTCGCTTTGCCGAGATCACTTCCATGCTGCTGACCGGGGCGGAGTTCCACACGCTGGCCCAGGAGATTGCACAGGCGATCTGCGAAACCAGCACCTTCCAGCGAGTCTGCATTGTGCTGAGCATGGACGGCAGAACTCTTTATCCCGCAGCCTGTGCGGGCATGGATGAGCAGGCGATCGCGCAGGTAGCAGAGAATTGCCGGATACACTGGCGACTTGAACAAGTGGCTGAGATCTTCCGCCGGGGATCACGTATCGGTGAAACTTCATGCCTGGTAAACGGGAAGGAACTCGCGGAATACAAATTGTCGCTCAGCATGCTTGACACGGCCGCAGGCTGGACGAAAGGTGACCGCGTCTTCATCCCACTGCAAACCCTGCGCGGAGCTTACATTGGCTGCATCGCGCTGGATGATCCTGAAGAGATGGATCGCGTGAACGCGGAAGAGATGTCACGCATTGAGTTGCTGGCCGGTGACCTGGCAGTAATCCTGGACAATGCGGGGCTGCATCGACAGCTCCTGCGTTCAGAAAAGCTGGCCGCCATGGGACAGCTTGTTGCCGGTGTTGCTCACGAGCTGAATAACCCATTGACCTCAATTGTGGGCTATTCCGAACTGATGACGGATGAGATTGCGGCAGGCCCAACACGCCAGAAGCTGGACAAGATGATTCGCGAAGCGCAACGCATGAAGCGCATCATCGAGAACCTGCTGCGCTTCGCCCGGCAGAACAGCCTGGAGAAGAAATCCGCGAACTTGCAAGCGCTGCTGCAGGACGTTCTCGCGCTGCGGGAATACCACATCCAGAACCACGACATCGAGCTGCGGCTACAGATTGAGCCGGACCTTCCGCTGGTGGCGCTGGATGAAGACCAATTCAAGCAGATCCTGCTCAACCTGCTGAACAACTCCATGGACGCACTGGAAGGCTGCGAGCAGAAGGTCATTACGATCGCGGCGTCGCGGCGGGCGGGCCGCATCCTGCTGCACTTCGACGATAATGGCCCGGGATTCAGCGACCCGAACCGCGTCTTTGACCCTTTCTACACAACCAAGCCTGTCGGTAAGGGCACCGGACTGGGCTTGAGTATCTGCTATGGAATCGTAAAAGAGCATGGAGGCGAAGTTCAGGCCGTGAACCTGAATCCGGGCGCACGCATCGCGTTGGAACTGCCAACCCAGGCCAACATAGATATTGCTGAGCCGCAGCTGGTGTCGTAA
>JBAIYI010000880.1:0-1990 GCA_037915955.1 Terriglobales bacterium | reverse complement strand
GTGCTCTATCTTCTTTTCTGGCACAAGTAGGCGCAGTTACTTCGGAGTGCCCTGAGGCGGCGTCACATTCGGCTGAGAAGCAGCCACCCTGCCCGTCCCAAGAGTTGCTTTGGGCGGCTGTGGTTTGACGAAGAACTTCTCGTTCAATTCCGCATGCACGTTCCCGGTGACCTGCTGCATGGCAGCATCAAGGCTTTTCCGCTCCAGCTCCTGCGTTATCTCAGCCTTCACCCGCTCGAGCGGGATTGTGCTGCGCGTCCGGACCTTGTAGATGGTGTAAGAGCCGGGATCGGAATGGATCCCTGTCACCTCGCCGGCTTTCAGGGCGAAGAGCTCTTCCTGCAGCGGAGAAGGAAGAGATCCTCTCTTCTTGTTGCCGAGATCAGTGGTGAGAGGCGGCTTGAGCCCCAGCGTCTTGTAGGCCTCGATCTGCAAGTTGCCGGGATCTTCCCCTTTGGCTGCACGGCTGTGCACGTCTTCCGCAATTTTTTTCGCGTTGCTCTCAAACTGTGGCTGGGCTTCTTTTGGGAGCCGTGAATTAGCCCGGGGAATCACGATGCGATCGAGCTCCACCTGCTCAAAGCGCGCCTGATTGTCGCGATAGTAAGCTTCAATGGCTTCGGGAGTGGTCGTGCGGTACTGCTGCTGCATCCGGCGCCGATAGCTGTCAGACAAAGTGCGCACGCGGACGATGCGCATGAGTTCGAGGAACTGCGGATCCTTATCTGCGCCCGCTTTCTCCGCGGCCTGTGAGATCGCCAGCGCCTCGGCGTAACTCTCAGCGAATGCGCGCATCGCAACGGGATTGCTCATCATCTGCTGGGGGTTTCCCATGGCGGCGATCATGGTCTGAAACTGCTGCTTCGTGATGCTGGTGATGCAGTTTGGGCCGGCTGCATCAGGATTCGCGCAAACTCCTTTCAATGAGATCACGACGGCATCGTCGGGTAGCTGGTCGGGAGATGACATTGCGACCGGAGGCTTTGCGGAGCCAGGGGGCGCGGGAGGTGGGCTCTGCGCCAATGCTGTTATCCCGGCGACGAGCAAAAAGAGGAGCGCACGAAACATGGCGAATCCGTCCTTTACTTGAGCGAGAAATGCTGAAATTGCGGCCATCGTAGCACAAGTCTTAACTCGTTACGGAGTTACATTCGTAAGGGCACCCGTGCGCAGTTTCTGCCAAAAAATTGGCCAGGCTGTCGCGAAGCCATTACGGCTTTTTCTTTGGCGGCGTAGTGGCTTTCTTGGTTGCAGTGCCTCCCATCATCGGCGCCGATGTGCCGCTGCCGGCGCAAACATGCAGGTTGGCCGCAGTTGTCCCGCTGCCTTCTCCAGTGATGGTCAGCACGAAAAGGCGGTCAAACTCGTTATCGCCGATGGTCACGTTGCCGCCCTGCAGGCGTTGAACGATTACCGGAATCGTGTTGCTGTGCCCCACCACCAGCGCATTGCCGCCGGTAGTATAGAAAAGGTCACGCACCAGGGTTGGCGTATCGCGGCCGGGCTGCACGATAGGCTTGATGTTGAGAGCTTTGGCCAGCGGTTCGGCCGTCTGCTGTGTTCGTTTCGTATCGGTGACGTAGATGCGTTTGATCCCGGAATCTTTCAATACCTGAGCGAGGCATTCCGCGCGTTTCTGGCCAGCCGCCGTGAGCGGTGGATCGTCTGCCGGAGCCTCGGCTTTCTCTGCGTGGCGCACCAGGAAAATGGTGCGGCCGCCCTGTTGCGCAAATGCAGTAGAGACAGTGATGAAGAACAGGAAAATTACTGCGAGTGATCGCCGCATGCTGTGTGGCCCTCCGTGAAGCCTGAATCATGGTTCTAACACTTTTTCTCTCGTTCGTGTTCTTTCAGAAAAAATTGGCCGGGGCTTCCAGGTCCCCGGCCAGATCACAGTACGCTGGGCGTTCAAGGTGACTGTGGAAATAGTGCTCCCCTTGCAGTATTGAACAGCCAGCAGGCCGGAGTATGTCCGGCCCGCTGCAGGTTC
>JBAIYI010000563.1:0-5668 GCA_037915955.1 Terriglobales bacterium | reverse complement strand
GCTCGCGGAAAAAGCCTTCCAGCGCCTGGGCATATGCGTCGGCGCTCAAGGTAAACTTCTTTTCCGCTTCGCTGCCCGCGTATCCCCCTAGCGCATCCTGCAATAGGGTCATCACGTCGAGGGCGAGCTTGTGTTCCGCAATGATCTTGACGATTCCATTCGCCTGACGTCGAAGAGCAAACGGATCTTTCGATCCGGAAGGCACCAGCCCAAGTGCGAACATTCCGGCGATGGAGTCAGCCTTGTCAGCAATGGAGAGGACCGCCCCTTCCAGTGTCGGCGGCACCGCGTCTTCCATGGATGCGGGTTTGTACTGGTAGTAAATGGCGTCAGCCACCGGCTGCGGCAGTCCCTGCGCCTTGGCATAGAGGCCGCCGACGACGCCTTGCAGTTCGGTAAATTCTTTTACGAGCTCTGTGGTCAAGTCAGTCTTGGCGAGCTGCGCCGCTTGCTGCGTGGCCGCGATATCCAAGCTCATTCCGCGGCGTTTCAGTGAGTCTGCGATGGAAGTCACCAGGCGGCCCAGACGTTCCGATTTGGCGTGATAGCTTCCCAAATCTTTCTGGAATGTAACCGCCTTCAGCATTTCCACGCGGTTGATCAGCGGAGTTTTCTGGTCGGTGTCCCAGAAAAAGCGGGCATCGTTGAAGCGGGCGCGCAGCACGCGCTCATTGCCGTGGCGGATGAGCCCATCCGGATCGCCGCTGGTGTTGAGCACGGCGAGGAAATGCGGAGCGAGCTTCCCGTTTACGTCCTCAACCGCGAAGTACTTCTGGTGATCGCGCATGACGGTGACCAGTACTTCTTCCGGCAGAGAGAGGTACTGCTTATCGAAGCTGCCCAGAATCACTGAAGGCCATTCGGTGAGGTTCACTACGGTATCCAGCAGCGCCGTGTCTTCGCGCCAGCGGGCGCCGGGAACAGTACGCGTAGCGGCATCCAGAGCTTTACGGATGTGGTGTACCCGCTCGGCAACGCTGGCCATCACGTGCCCCTGACGCATGGTTTCCAGATATTGCGTGGGCGAGGAGATGGGAAGCTTTTCCGGCCCGAGGATGCGATGACCGCGCGATTCCCTCCCCGAGCGCACGCCGCCGAACTCAAGCAGCACCAGTTCACCATCCAGCATGGCAACCATCCAGCGCACCGGACGCACAAAGCGCTCCGGCTTCCCGGTTCGCCAGTACATGTTCTTGGCCCAGTAGATCCCGGCGATCTCTTTCGGCAGTGCTTCCTGCAAAACCTGCGCAGCGGGCTTGCCCTTCTTTGTCACCGTTGCAGCCAGATACTCGCCCTTGGGATTGCTGATCTTTTCCAGCCTGCTGACATCGACGCCCACTTTTTTTGCGAAGGCTTCTGCTGCAGGCGTAGGCGCACCATCTTTGTAGGCAACTTTCACCGACGGCCCAGTGACCTGCTCGGTGACGTCGGGCTGCGAGGCAAGTACGTCCTGAGCTATCACGGCCAGCCTGCGTGGGGTCTCGAAAATCTGGACCGCCACGTGATGTTGATTCAGCTCGGTTGCAGGCTCCTGCGACCTGGCTCGGTTGTTCAAAAGAGATTCGCGAGCCAATAATTCACCGATGCGCTGTGCCAGTTCCTTGCTGGCAGCATCGAGCATGCGGGCCGGGATTTCTTCGCAGCCTATTTCCAGCAGAAAGTCGGGCATCTAGGCCGCCCCTCCCTTTTGCGCTTTGGGTGCAGCGACAACGTTCTGTTGCGCGAGATAGGCTTTCGCCAGACCCACGGCGAGCTGGCGGATGCGGGCAATAACGCCTACACGCTCAGTGACCGAGATTGCTCCGCGCGCGTCAAGGATGTTGAACAAGTGCGAGCACTTCAGGCAGAGCTCGTAAGTCGCAAGCAAAGGGAACCGCGCTACGTGGTTTTCCTGCGCGTCTTTCTGGCTGACCAGCGCATTGAACTGGTTGATCCGCGCCTGCGCCTCACTCTCATACATTTCGAGGTGCTTCCAGGCTTTCTCCACATCCGCGGCTTCAAAGTTGTAAACCGAGTGTTGAAGCTCGTCCTGGAAACGTACATCGCGGTAGGTGGTGGGAGCCCCGGATTTTGGGTCCCGAGCCCAAACGATGTCGTAGATCGAGTCAACGTCCTGAAGAAAAGCCGAGATGCGTTCCAGACCGTAGGTTAGCTCGGCACAGATCGGATCCAGATCGATCCCGCCACACTGCTGGAAATAAGTGAACTGAGTGATCTCCAATCCATCGAGCATTACCTGCCAGCCGACGCCCCAGGCACCCAAGGTAGGCGACTCCCAGTTGTCTTCTTCGAACTTGATGTCGTGCTTGCGCAGGTCGATCCCCAGCGCGGTGAGCGATTTCAGATAAACCTCCTGAACATCTTCAGGTGGAGGTTTAAGGATCACCTGCATCTGCATGTGTTTATAAAGACGGTTCGGATTATCACCGTAGCGGCCGTCGGCTGGCCGGCGCGAAGGCTGAACATACGCGACTTTGTACGGCTTCGGCCCAAGCGCGCGCAAAAAAGTCTCTGGTGACATGGTGCCGGCGCCCACTTCCGTGTCGTACGGCTGCTGCAGAACGCAGCCGCGCTCGGCCCAGAAATTCTGCAGGCGGAAGATGATCTCCTGATAGGTGAGGGGCGTGGGCATGGTGAATCTTTTAATTTATCAAAGATTTGAGCATCGACGGGCGAAGCAATTGGCAATTAGCAGTTGGCAATTGGACTTTAGCCTTTGGCTCCTGCTCTCTCGATGCGATCAGGAAGGCTCAAGCCAGAGGACGTGCTGAAAAACTGTTTTTCGGTGAACGGAAAACTTGAGCTCTGCGTAGCTGCGCGAATTGCCAATTGCTATTTGCTAATTGCTCGGCTGGACATCAATCCAGCCGCTCCAGCATCCCCGCCGTAACCAGCTTGCGCTCGATGTGGCGTTCGATGCGCTGGGCGAGGAAGCGCCGCAAGTCGGCGCCGGTCTGTCGCGGCCAGTGATTGCCGACGAACTTTTCTATAGGCGCGCGGAACATCTCGGCCGCCAGGTTGCGCGACTCCGGCGCGATTTCGATGCTAGCCAGCCGCTTATCTCGGACACATAGCAGCCCGTCGGCCAAAGGGTGGAACCATGCCTTGCTGCCGTTCAGCGATTCGCCGCACACCACGCACTCGGTCAGTTCGGGCAGCAAGCCAATCAGCCGCACGATCCATAGATCGAAGTAGGTGAGCGGCATCCAGATGGAATCGGGCTTGATCTGTTTCACTACCGCCAGAGCAAGACGGAAGACATCATCATGGGCTTCGCGGTCCGGCAGGAGCTGATCAAGTACTTCTGCCACATAGCTGAGAGCGACCACACGTTGGTAGGTTACTTCCGTGGTGAGCGGCGAACCGATGATGTCACAGGAGTCGAGCCGCGCCAGCTCCTGTTTTTCCTTGTCTTCCCAGTGTGCGATCACGTGGGTCAGCGGCTCCAGCGCTCCGCCAAAGCGCCGCTTGGATTTTTTGGCTGCCTTGGCTACACCCCGCACCTTGCCTTCTGATCGCGTGAAGAACGTGACCAGCAGGTCCGCTTCATGGAACGGGTAGGTACGCAGGATCAGCGCTTCGGATTGCTTGGGCATGAGATCTGAACAAGATTTACCACAAAGGACACGAAGGAGCACGAAGGTGTTGCGAGGTAAGAGCTGTCGCCGGAGATGCTGCAGCTAACCAGGGAAGAAGGCCGCCAGCGTTTCCTTGGTGTCCCTTCGTGTCCTTTGTGGTTAGTTTGGCGCCAAACAAAAACGCGCAGCTTTGCAGCTGCGCGTCGCGGAAACTCTGACAGGGATTAACGGCCGAAGTGCTTGGCGTTGATCTCAGCGTACTGCTTCCATTTTTCCGGCAGGTCGTCGAGCGCAAAGATTGCCGAGACCGGGCAGACAGGCACACAGGCGCCGCAGTCAATGCATTCCACCGGATCGATAAAAAGCTGGTTGGCGCCTTCAAACTGTGGCTCGTCTTTCTTGGGGTGGATGCAATCCACCGGGCATGCGTCCACACATGCGGTATCTTTCGTGCCGATGCAGGGTTCAGCAATTACATACGCCATAAGGGTCATTCTCTCCGTGAGCTAATGGGCTGATGGGGCAACCCAAGATTTTAGCAGTAATTTGAAAACCGGCAATCGGGAACCGCCCAGCGGCACGCCAGAGACCCTGAGCTGTGCCACAAACTCATGGAGCGGCGATTCTAAATGCCTATCCGCTTCAGATTGCCTGCATTGGCGCGCCTCAAGCTGTGAGGTGCGTCACGTCTTTGACTATGCTGCCGCCATCTCGTGCTGCGGTTCGTATTCCACAATGTAGCCGGCGACTGCGCTCGCAGCGACGGTATACGGGCTGGCCAGATACATTTGACCGGGACCGCTGCGTCCGGGGAAGTTGCGGTTCTGCGCGCTGATGACCACCTGATCGGGATGCATGGAAACGCCCGGTCCGGCGTTGATGCATGCGCCACAGCTTGGCTCAATCACGATTGCGCCGGCCTGCTTGAAAATATCGAAGTATCCACGCTGGATGCAGTACTCGCGCGTATCCTGCGATCCGAACTGGATATAGAACTTGCAGCTGTCTGCTACTTTTTTGCCCTGGCGCAGCGCTTCGGAAAGCACCTGAGCATACATGTCCATATCCGCGTTCTTGCCAGCGGTGCAGGTGCCGCCGTAAGCGATCTCTACCGGCACAGCCGTGTTCAGGTCGCGAATGTACTTTCCGTTTCCGGGATCGCCCGGCGTGGCGACCATGGGAGTAATGTCGTCGGCATTCACCTCAATCACGTGAGCATACTGGGCATCCGGATCGCTGAAGATCCCTTCGCAGAGTTTCTGGGCTTCGGCGCGCGACATCCCGCGGCGCTCGACCAGGAAGTCCACCGTCTTCGCGTCGGGCGCAACGATCCCAGTAAAGCCGCCGATCTCCGCCGCCATGTTGGTCATGGTGGCGCGCTCGTCCACGCTGAGCTCTTCAATAGCTTCGCCGGTGTACTCCATGACTTTCGCGAGCGCCTGGCCCGTCTTTATGTAAGGCAGGCTGAGCAGAAGCAGGATGAAGTCTTTCGCGGTCACATTTGGCTTCCGCTTACCATGCACAACCACTTTCACTGACTCTGGAACTTTTACCCGCACATCTTTGGTAATCCAAGAGTTAAATACGTCCGTGGTGCCGATTCCGAAGGCGACGCAACCAACGGCGCCCACGTGTGGGGTATGGGAATCAGACCCAACGTTAAGTTGGCCAGGCAGCGCGTAGCTTTCGGCGATGACAGAGTGGCAGATGCCTTCCGAGCCTTTGCGGTCTTGCAGCTCGCCATGCAGCTTAATGCCCTGCTTCTTCGAGAAATCGTGTTGCTTCAACTGAAGCTGGCTGGCGAGGTCGAGCAGACCCATCTTGCGCTTCTCTTCTGAAAGTACTTCATCAAGAAAAGTCAGATGGTCGCGGAAAAATAAGATCGTTGCGGGATCGTTGACCTTCGCGTCTTTGCCCACGAAATGCTCGAAGAAGATCGCCGACATGGGGGTCACATATTCATGGCTGAAACGAATATCCGTACGAGCGAAGCCGGTATCGCCTGGCTTAACGTACGGCACACCGGGCTCGTTCTTCTGGTTCAGCATGTGGCGGGCAAAGATCTTCTCAGCGATGGTCATGCCGCGCTT
>JBAIYI010000340.1:0-2585 GCA_037915955.1 Terriglobales bacterium | reverse complement strand
GGTGAAATCGAGCGGCTTACTCGCCGGTACACCGCGGCTATCTCGCCTATCATCGGCCCTGAAATGGACATACCCGCGCCGGACGTCTACACGAACTCGCAGATCATGGCCTGGATCATGGACACGTACAGCATGACACGCGGTCATCTGGTTCCCGGCGTCGTTACCGGCAAACCCCTCGCACTCGGAGGCTCCCTGGGCCGGAACGAGGCAACCGCACGCGGCGTGTTCCACACCATCGAAGCCGCCTGCCAGCATATGAAGATGAGAGTGAAAGGAGCGAAGGTCGTCGTCCAGGGTTTCGGAAACGCTGGTTCGATCGCGGCGCATCTGCTGGACGGCGCCCAAGCCGATGTGATCGCAGTGAGCGATTCACGAGGCTGCGTCTACAACAAAGACGGCTTGCACATTCCGAAACTCATGCTTCACAAGGAAAAGACCGGAAGCGTAAAGAACTTCGCCGGAGCAGATGCCATCAGTCCGCAAGAACTGTTGGCGCTGGAATGCGACATCCTTATCCCGGCTGCCCTCGAGAACACGCTTCATGGCGGGAACGCGGGGAGTGTCCGGGCAAAGATCGTGGCCGAGGCGGCCAATGGTCCGTTGACACCGGAAGCAGATGCCATCATGGCCGAAAGAGGCGTGTTCGTCATTCCCGACATTCTGTGCAATGCCGGCGGCGTTACCGTCTCCTACTTCGAGTGGGTGCAGAACCAGCAGCACCTCATCTGGGACTTGGCTGAAGTCAACAGCCGCCTGGAGACCGTGATGAATCGCGCTTTCCACGAGGTGCTCGACATTCACCAGGAGCGCAACATTGCCATGCGGACGGCCGCCAACGTACTCGCCATTAGCCGAGTGGTCGAGGCTACCAAGTGCCGTGGATTGTATCCGTGATGGTGGTTGCTTGCGGAACTAGGGCCGCCGCTGATCCTTGAGCAGAGACGGCCTTTCTACAAATACTGCAGGTCTCAGAGTCCGCATCGTGAAAGACCCGCAAGATGATCTCGCCGAAAGGCCGGAAAGCCGGCGCGGCAAAAAGGGAGGCGGCGGCATGGGAAATGAAGAACATGGCCGTATTCTGTCCCAAAGTGTAGGGAAGTGGAACCAGTGGCGCCTGGAACATCCCTGGATCGATCCCGACCTGAGTTTTTGCGTCTTGCAGGGAAAAGATCTGGCACGGGCCGACCTGAGCAACTGCAGCCTGTATTGCGCCTGGCTGGAAAACGCCAGCTTACAGGACGCCAACCTGAGCGGAGCCGACGTGGGTGGGGCCAGTTTCCGCGGCGCTGATCTCAGCCGAGCCGATCTCGGCGGAGTGCTGTACCTGACTCAAATGCAGATCGACGCAGCTCACGGCGACGAACATACGGTTCTCCCGCAGGGCCTCCGGCGCCCGGAACATTGGCTGACGCAAGCAACCCTGGAACGCCGCTGACAATTCGCTACGCTGGCGCGTCCACGAGCCGCTGGGAAGCGACGCTCTCTTCCGCTTCCCGTTTCACCGGCAGGAGTTCGAGAACCTCGTCCCAACCGTGAACGCGAAGGCCGGCGTGTTCGCGCGCATTGTGCGGCGCGGTGAAGAGGATTCCTGTACCTCCGAACTTCTCGAAATGACGGCTGCTGTCGTCAATCAGGTAGTCGGCGTCCAGAATCTCTTTCGTCCCGCAAAAGACGATCTGGCTGGGCGGGATGAAGGGAAAGCGTGTCCGCAGCCACTGGAATTTTGCCGCGAACGATGAGGGGACCTCCATCGCCGAGCTGGCGATAAAGACATCGAATCGCGAAGACAGCTCCTGTAACGCACGCTCGCTCCCGGGGATCATCGCAAGATTGTCGAAGAACCCTGGCTGGTGGGGAATGGCATCGAAAAGAGGCCGGAACTGAGCCGGGATCGCGCTTTCCACTCCCTCTTTTGCGATCATCTCGGCGGTAACATTCTGCCCGGTTCGCCAGTTGTAGATAGAAAGATGTGGAGTGAAGGCGTCAGCGATGACTTCGTCCATATCCACAGCGATCCGCAAACGCCTCCCACCTTGTAGCGTGAGCGGCGGTAGGGACACCCCGCCGTCCAAGCCGGCAGAAATGCGCGTATCCGGCAACTGTGACAGCTTCCCCGACGGGTACACCGCCTTCATGATCAGCGCGATAGCCACCAGGATGGATGCGGCGGTATTCGCCCAGATCACGGCGGGAGCATGAATGATCAGTCCATAGGCAAGCCACAGAAGCACGCCGGTCAGATAGAAGAGCAGCATGAAGTAGGAGAGGTCTTCCCCGCCCTGTCGTCTTATTTTCAGGATCTGGGGGATGAATGCCATCGTGGTGAAGATGGCCGCAATGGTTCCGATGACCGTTACCACTATCACAGAGCACCTCCACAGAAAGTAGAGATCGAAATGCGTGATAATTCCAATGAAATGATTTCCCATGTGTGATAACTATGGGTTATGAGCGTAGAAGATCGTGAACTGCGGTCGTTTCTTGTCCTGGCAGAACAATTGCATTTCGGCAGAGCGGCGAACCTATTGCACATTTCGCAGCCGGCATTGAGCAAACAGATCAAGGGCCTGGAGGAAAAAACT
>JBAIYI010000386.1:0-6117 GCA_037915955.1 Terriglobales bacterium | reverse complement strand
TCGAGCATGTCGCACGCTTTCCAGGCAACGGCAAAGTGTGCGATTTTCCCCCAATACTCATCGTGGCCGGTGCTCCAGTCACGGACAACTTCCACATCCAGCGCCCGGCAGATGGTTGAAAGGAACGTTGCCAGCGCAAAGGAACTCCTGGTACCGTCTGGAGTGATCGTGCGCTGTCCACCCCATTGCATGGCAATCGGCCGCAGCCGCCGCGCGCGCTTTCCATGCTCTACGTAAGAATCACGGTTTTCGAAATCCTGATGTCCCGCTTCTTCCGGCTGGCTCACGGGAGGGTCGTAAAACCATAGCGTCCCCGAATCGCCGTGACTGGTGAGGGGATGATCAACTGTGATCTTTTTGTCGCCCTTCCGGGCGCCGATCAGAACATCCGATGCATATTCGTATCCGCCGATCGATTCGTGCCGGAAAAACAGCGCACGAATTTCGCCTTCTGAAACGCCGGTGGTGCCTCCGAATGCGCGTACCGGGACACCGATCAGATCGAGTGTTACCGTGTGTTCCGTGGCATCGAATACTTCGCCGATTTCACCTATGCCGAATGCCTGTGAAGTCCAATCGGTGATGTCATCGATCCGGACCAGCCCCGCGTCCATGGTCAGGTACAACCGCGACCCGGCCCATTGCGGGAACGCTGCAGCCATGGGTAAACGGTTGAGCTCGACTTCTGAAGTGGTTCCTACCTTTTCGTATTTTCCACGGATTCGAGCGCGAACCTCCTCACCGTTCCCTCCTGCCACATGTCTGTTGGTAAGCGCATAATAATTTCCACCCTTGCGAACAAGACAGGCAAATGTGCCTACGCCCTGTTCTCCCTGATGTTCTCGCAGGCAGGAATACCCACCACCAAGCATCGGGCTGCTGTGAAAGGGGCCGGGCGTCGGCGGCGCATCTTCTTCGTCTGGAGTCGCCAAGACTACACAGGTTGGAACGATGCGTCCGTCCGCCAGATACAGTGTCCTTGGGACGGCGGAATTCCCGATCTTGTCCGCCTCTTCCCAACGTTTCACGAATACCAGAACAGCCGGCCAGGACCACGGCCGGATGACTGAGTTCATCAGGGTACGTGGCTCGCTGACCCTGCGAGAGCCCTCGGGCCGCGGCTCTCCGGGAGGATGCGTAGCGTACCAGTCGTTCTCGTGGATCATGTACCGCCCGATCGCGGTGGCTACCACATTTTCTAGTGATGCCAGATGGACCTGATAGGCATCGCGGGCGTCGAGCAGATCTTTCATGCTGAGCGAGGCATAGTCGTGCCGGGGTGGGAACGGACGTACCGGGGCTGCGGGCCGCGCGGTTTGGATTGGCGCCTGTGGTTGCATCGGAATTATTGATTTCATTGCTGCCTTCATTTGGGCTCCTCCTCTAGAGTGGCACTCGATATGCCCGTTTATCTTTCCTGCGTGAATACTTGCATGGAATTGATCCACGCTGTGCCCGAACGCCCCTCGACGCGAATCTCTCTTGGCGAGGGCCTTCATCCCCGCTCAGGCTGGCTAAAAGTCCCCATGCAGCAACCGTTCATTGCGGTCACGAATGTCTTTGGGAACCGTTGCTTCGTAGGCGGCAATGAAGTTCGCCTCATCATCCTTGCCTTCATCGGGCACCTGCAGCGCGGTGAACCACCGGTTGAGCAAACAGAATTGCCCAATCAGCCAGGTCATCTCGACGATCTGGGAATCCACAAGCTGATCATGCTGTTTATCGTCGTAGTTCGCCCATTTACGAATGAACTCACGGTCAAAATCCGTCATCTCTGATGCCGGCGCCTTACCCGTGTTGTGAGCGCGTAAGACGGCCTTGAGCTTCTTGAATTCGCTGTCGGTAACCAGGTGCGCGTCTTTGGCTACTTCTGCCGCATAATCCAGGCATGCGTTTTCGCGCGCTGTGTAGATCGCGCGGTGTTTTTCATGCTCGTGCAGATAAAGCAGCTTGCGATGACCTTCCTCCTCCCGCCCCAGGCTCTTGAACACCACGCATCCGATCATGGAGTGGTGATTTACTGAGTATCTGCTCCGGTTGTGCAGCGAGGTTCGGCTGATGACCAGTTCCTTCAGCGGGCGGTCCAGGAAACCGGCGAACTGCTTTCCGTGATTGAAGAGATCCGTATCAAAAATTACAGAATTTGCATAAGGCACTTCCGTGATGGCCAGCTGCGGGCAATGTCCCATCACCTTCATCAAGTTGCTGGGAAAGTGTCCCCAGGTCATTTCCGCTTGTTTGTAAGCTGCCGCGGTGTAGTCGTCCACTTCATCAATTTGCAACGGCCTGATGCGTGTCCACGTTCCCTGTTTCATCGAGGTGTCCTCCTTTAGCTGCAGGAGCCTGAGCGAGTCTGGATGCAAAACCCAGGCTCCCCGCGTGTCTGTAATTGGGTCTTTTGTTGCGGCCAGTCACTGCGTTGGCCGCAAGACCACGGTCAGGCGACTTTGGCCTTAACACATGCATCCGAAACATCTGCACCCTTCTTGTCCTTCTTCAGGTCCCAAAGCAACCAGTCATCGTTGGCCACAAAGTCCTGCTTTACACGGTCCCATTTCTTCGGCAATTCGCTGTTGAGCTGCTCAAGAAACGGCAGCAACGGCTTTTGTGGCGGATGCTTCTCTTCGTCCTCATCAATCCTGGTGCGCTCTTTCCAGTGGAAGATGTCTCTGTAGTGGGCAAATCCAAACCCATCGAAGAAATGTTCTCCGCCAATCAGAGGCATGTACCACAGGCTGGGACTGCCATTCAGGTTTTCTTTGATAGGCACCTGATTGACGAGTTCCTCCAGCAGCTCAATGGCTTTCTTGTCGTGCTTCAGGTGCTTCCGCAGATCAGCGAGCGCCGGAAACTCTACCCGAGGACTGACGAACAGCACAGGCTTGCGCTCGTTGCGCGCCACGATAATTTCGTGCGGCGTTCCCACGCTATAAACACTCGTGGGACAGTACGAAATGATGAAGTCGCTGGTATCCACCATTCGCAGATCGATGTGCAACGCGGGCCAGAAAGACTCCGCCAGGACTGACCGGGCCTTCGCTCCGTCCTTTCCCGGCGCAAAAGTCCAATCCTTGCGCTGGTCCGTTGTGGCTTCACCCTCCTTCCCGTACTCATACAAACCTCTCACCTCAGGTTTGGTCCACGGATCAAACACCGTGACGTTCATGAATTTGAGAAACTCGCCCACGCGATTCCGCCATCCGTGCTCCTTTTCCTCCTTACGAGAAGCAACGGCATCCATGGGCCCGGAAAGATACACTCTTGCGTCCGAAAGCAGCCCCTTCTTCTCCAGTTTTTCCAATTTAGGTGCCATCTTGTCAGCTCCATCTCTCGGCGACACGCTCGCGTACCGCCGCAAAGTTGTCACGGATCAGGTTGTGATATTGCAGGTAGGCAGTTCGGAATTCCGCGAACGCCTTCTTGTACTCGCCGCCTTTTCCTGGCTGCGCCGCGATGCACATCTCCAGCAGTGCGAACATTCGCTGGCGTCTCTTCGCCAGTTCGTCCCTGAGCGGATCATGTTTACCGGATTCGGTGAGATAACGTAGCCAGCCATCCATCCTGGCGTGCGACTCGATCGCCCGGTTGATTACAGCCAGGAATGGCGACACGGCGGCGCTCCGCTGTGCCTGAAGGTCGGCGACTTCCTGCCTGACCTTGGTGCGCAGAACGCGCTCCGTCTCGGCGGTCCAGATAGCTGTAGCCGGGTTCTTCTTCTCTTTGGCAGCGTCATACGTTGTGTCGCTGATCACGGCAAAGAGTTGCTCCATCTCCACCGACCCTGCCTGGCCCAGCATGATGCCGCCCTTGCGGGCGCGGCGCTCGCAATCCATGAACTGTTCCCAGCTCAGCAGCGGTCGCGCACTGTCAGGCGTGCGGGCAATGATTTCGCTCGTACCCGGCTCCAATATGAATTTCTCGCGCGGGTGAGGCTTGTCTTTGGGTGTGCGGCGTCCCAGCAGCACCCACGTGCTCTTGTGCCTGGTATCGGTGAGCAGAGACGGCATCTTGAGCCGCTCCGCTTCTTCAATCATGAACTTGATCTTCTCGTAAGGATCAAGGATGGCCCGCGGCGTCTTGTTGAGGTCGCGATTGTCGCAGAATGCGTTCCACGGCTCCACAATTCCGATCGGCATCAGTAACATTTGCGACGGGATATGAGGATTGCTGAGGATCTCACTCCACACCTTGCGCGCCGTGAGCGCATCAAGGCAGAGCCACATCCCCATCTTCAGGATGTCGACGGAAAGCGTGGTGTACACGGACTGGATTCGCTGTGCAGCGGTCGCCGCCGTATAGACCGGGTCGACGGGACGCCCGTCCACCACGATGATTCCTTTCTTATCGGAATAGTCGGCAACGTCGTTGAGTTCGTCCGGCTCCAGATACTCGAGCAGGTTCGGCAGCCATGAGTCTTCAGCGTCATCGGCCACGGCGACGTAGCGCAGTCCAAGCGTTGCTGCGGCATCCACCGCCCGGTTAATGGTCTCCACGCGATCGTGTCCAGCAGGCTCAACATCCAGATAGAGCGCAATAAACTTGCGGTTCTTCTCCAACTCGGAATCAAGCGCAAAGGCGGCCTGGATGGCGTGCACAATCTCGCGCGCCGCCATGCCGGTTACGTCATAAACGGCTCCGATTGCGGGCAGCACGAACTCGCCGGCCCCTTCAAGCGCCGATACCTGCTTGCCCTTGGGCTTTTGCGCATGCTCGCGCTGATAGCGGCTGAGCTGCAGGCGCAGGTCGCTGGCAAGCTCCTCCGGGCTCGCCGGGCGAGACGCAGGCTTCAGCATGCCTCCGCGCACCGGCGCCAGGTCATCAATGGCCGCGGGATGCGGGAAGTTGCGGATGGGAATGGATTGCACCTCTTCCGATATATTGGAGCTGGTGGGAATTGACGCTGCGAAGAGGCGCGTCGCCATCGCCAGGAATGGTGGAATGGGCGAGACCGCCTGGCCCGGCACAATCAACTCGCCATCCAGGCCGAAAGCAAGGTCCATGGTGCGCAGCGCCTGGGCCTCAGGCGACTGGGCGATTCCCATGGTGTAGTAGTAGCCGGCGTCGAGATCACTGGCGCTGACAAAGTGCATTGCGCTGCAGGGCTTCTTTTCGAGTTCGACAAAGCGCTGCGCGCCGCGCGGCCGCAGTGGAAACTGGCCGTGCTTCACAATCGCTTCCCAGCCAAGCGCCAGCGCTGCTTTGGCCTTTTCCGTGAGTTGGAAACTAACGCTGGTGAACGGCTCCACATCCAGCAGCGACTTCTGCAGACGATCGATCACGGTTACCGCGAGAATCGAGAGGCGCGAAAGCTCGTGCTGCGTGTCAATCTCGGCCGCCCAGCCGTCATGCGGAGCATTGCCGACTTCGAGTTGAATCTGCGTGGCCAGTGCCCCGATATTTGCGGTGGCCAGCACTCGCGCTGCCTCCGCCTGCGTCAGCGGACCGCGACGGAGCGCGTTGATCATCGCCCGAAATTCCTGCTCGGTCACGTCAACGCTGATCTTTTCCTCCGGCAATTCAACATGCGTGGGGGCCAGCTCATCTCCGGGAGGCAGGGGAGAAAAATGCAGCCGTCCCTGAAGCGCGTCCAGCACCAGAGCGGGATAACGTTCGAGTTGTTGTTGCAGCTGCGCGGTGGCAGCGAGTGGCTCATCTGCTAACGCCTGTGTACTTTTCATGCGTGCACCTCGGATCAAGGCTCTGGCGCAGGACGGGGTCCGCGCTTTAGGAAGAATGCGCGCCGCGCCGGAACGCGTGAGCGCACCGGTCCGCGGGATAGGGCATGTTCAGGATGGAAGGAAACTCGGGTAGCGACGCTGGCGCCGGTCTCAGTTGCGTGCAGATTCTATGGATATACCAGGCAGACTTCATGACTGCTTGACACTTCCCCTAAGCTTATTTTCAGTGCGCCTGCACAACTCCGCGCACTTAAGAGAATTGTGGCCTGTCAACCACTAGGATGGGGACGATGATAGGAATGTGGCGACGGATAAGGATATTTTCTAGCGAACGCTTATGGTGTGCTATACGCGTGTGCGTGCGGCAGGCGAACGAGTTAGATAAGAGGTTGCACGACGGTACGCGATATGACCCCTTGGCTAGCTGCTTGAGCTATTG
>JBAIYI010000680.1:0-2852 GCA_037915955.1 Terriglobales bacterium | reverse complement strand
GCGCTCAGTTCCAGGGGACGTCCGGTCCTCCAGGGCAGGTGAATGTGCGTGAAGGCGAGGAACAGGACAATAAAGCCCCACACCAGCACGTTGGCGCCGAAGGAGACCCATGCTTTTTTCCGGTCGGGCTCCCAGTTGCGCCCGCGCAGAAAGTTCAACACTACATATCCGATATAGGAAAGCTTGTCCGCAAAGAAGAGAATGGCCACTCCGGCAAGGCCTAAAGAGATCCAGGTGGACTTGGGGTGATGCGCGTGCAGGAAGATGCCGTGCTCCTGAAGCCATTGCCAGACGAAATTTCCCAGCCCCGCGGATGCGGCCACCAGTCCAGCGAGCAGGAACACGTAGCGCGACCAGTCAATCCCCAGGGTGGCCGGCGTAAGCTCCATCCAGGAATCAACCAGCGTGTCGGCTTTTCCCACCAGACCATCGGAATGCGCCGCATAGGAGGCCGCATTGATGCTGCCGATGGAGGTTGCGGTGATGATGTGCGTGGGGACGTTCGCGTCCTGGAAAGCCATCAGCGCGCCGGCTTCGTAGGCGCCGCGTGCCCCTCCGCCGGAGAGCACAACGCCGATGCGCGAAGAGAATTGCGGAGCCGCCTTCCCCGTGAGTTCTTGCTTGAATTCGCGGCGCAGCTCTTCCAGATCGGCCATGGCAGCCGCGCCAAATCCATGAGTCGGCGTGAGTGGCATTTCTAAGGCAAGAATAACCCAGCTTGCCGTTAAGGAATACCTCCTCTTTTTGTCTCGGAACTGCCAACTGGAGCGGGACTTCGGTGTGTCACCTGCATCTCCCGGAAAAACAAAAAAGGCGCGCCATGCGGGTGCGCCTCTTGACTTCAGTGCTGGCTACATTCCGGGGTTGTTGGCGTTCGACTCGTGGAACGCCTGACGAACATCGGTCAGGAACAACTTGGAGTTGGCGTTAGCCGGGCCTTGGCCATTGAGAATCTGCTCAAAGGGCACTGCTTTGCCGTAATAGGTGCGCGTGGAATCATCGTCCGGCTTCACGGATGCGCCGCTGAGGTCCAGTCCTGCGAAGAGACCTTTTGTCTTGGAATAGACAAGAATCTTGTTCTTCATCTTCCAGTCTGTGCTGGCCTGCGCTTCGCGACCCACTGGCCCTGCCGCCAGGCCTGCTTCACCTCCGAGCTTAAACTGCGAGCTCAGCAGCTCTTTGGCTCCGGCATCGCCAAGGAACACCATGACGAGGTCAACCGTTTCCACACCGATTTGGGCTCCCCAGCTGCCGCCGGTGACTGCCATAAATGCCGGCTGACTCCAGCCGTTGCCTGTCCGGCAGGTGGCAACGCCACGGCCGTGCTGGGCGCCGAAAACGAAACCGCCCTTCACCATGTCCGGGATGACGGCGATGCACTTCGCATCTTTCAATACATCCTGCGGAATGGCATTTTCCGGAATATTCATCAGCTGCTTCAGATCATCTCCGGCGTTGCGCAGCCGCTCGACCACCTGCGCCTGCTCTCCGTAAACTGTTTTGCCGGAGACGGTCTGGGTCTCATGGTGAGTAGAACAGCCCAGCACCAGAGCAGCCATGGCCGGCAGTACGATGGCAAATAGCTTCTTCATTGCTTTTCCCTCCTGTAAGCCTTCCGGGACAGCGGCCGCGCAAAGCCTTGGACGAATCCAGGGGTGGCCTTCCGGCAGCTCCAGCGAAGACAGCGGGCATTCTTCCGCCGTTCAATAGGACGATAAGGATTAAGGCCGAGTTGCACCGGCGCGTATATCGAGCGAATCCAGAAAGAGTACGGCTGTACAGCACCCGGCGCTTGCAGAGCTGACGCAGATTGCCGCTTGACCAGAGCTGCTGGACATAGCATAATGCGCACGTAATTGGGAGGGATGAGTTAAGTGCGCCGCTATTTGTTTGCATCGGCAATTCTGGTACTTGGCCTCTGTGCAGCCGCTTACGCCGAGAGCGGCAAGCTGAAGATCCGCGTAGCTCTGGTGGACAAAGACCTCAACGTAAAGCCTGTGCCTAAGCTCTCCTTCACTTTGAAACCGCGATCTGGCGATTCTGTAAACGCGGTCACCGGCTTTGATGGCACGGTGGAAGTGGAGCTTGCACCAGGCAGCTATCACCTGACGAATGCACGGCCAGTAGAGTTTCAGGGAAACAAGTACGTTTGGGAGATGGACATAACTGTCAAGCCGGGGCCGAACCAACTGGAACTCAGCTCGGATAATGCGAAGATCAGCCAGGCGGCTTCGGCGGGCCGCGCCACTGATGAACTCTCAACCCAGTTCAAACACCTGCAAAACACGGTGGTGACAGTGTGGAGCGAGGAAGGCTCCGGGACCGGCTTCCTGATCGAACCGCGCGGCCTGATCGTTACCAATCAGCACGTGGTTGGGAAATCTGAATTCTTATCCGTGCAGTTTGACGCAAAGAGAAAAGTGCGCGCCACACTGCTTGCTTCTGATGCACAGAAAGATGTCGCCGTGCTGTGGGCCAACTTTTCCGGTATTCCGGAAGCGATCACAGCTCCACTGCCGGATAAGAAAGAGGCGCCGGTGGTGGAGGGCGAACGGGTGATGACTATCGGCAGCCCGCTCACCCAGCGCAAAATCCTTACCACGGGCGTGGTGAGCAAGGTTGAGCAGCGGGCCATCATCTCTGACATTCGCATCGACCACGGAAATTCGGGCGGACCGTTGTTTAACTCGCTGGGCCAGGTGGTCGGGATCACTACGTTCGGCCAGAACGGCGGAGGCGGGGGCGTATCAGGAATTGTGCGCATTGAGGAAGCAGCGCAGACGATTGAAGAAGCGCGCGGCAAGATGAAGACAGCATCGTCACCTATCCCTGACCTGCTTCCGGTCGAGCCG
>JBAIYI010000205.1:0-2938 GCA_037915955.1 Terriglobales bacterium | reverse complement strand
GACGATTGAAGCTGCACTTAAAGCCTGATCCGAGTTGGGCGAGCAAGAATCAGGCCTTCGCGCGCATCTGGAGAAAGAACTGCACGATCGCACTCAGGGTCAGCAGTGAAATCGTTCCCATGGAAATTACACACAAGATGCACCACACCTGCAGTTCGCTCGCTTCAATGTGTGTGAGATACAGCGAGAATCCCAGCGCGCCCAGCGAGAAGATGAGCAACAGCCGCCAGCGCTTCATGAGCGCAAGGACGCCCAGCAGCAGATAACCGGCAATTCCAATGTCGGCCACCGGCACGCCCTTCTCCGCGGGAAAAACCGCGTACATGCTGTGGTTGACGGTGCCGCAGTCCCAGCGCTCATTGATGCTGCACGGCGAAGTGCCGATGCGGTAGTGCTCGCGCAGCGCCATGGATGCCACCACCACCCCCACCAGCGCCAGAAATGCAATCCACCATCTCACGTATTCATTACCTCCCTGGAACTGAGATCCCGACCGAACACCCCCGCAACCTACTTCAATCCGAACGCCGTTGCATGCTGCTTCAGCGACGCATAAAGATGCCGCGCCACGAACTCCCAGTCGTGTTGCCCGGGAAAAATATAAATGGTGTGCGGTATGCCACGCTGGTCCAGCAGCTTGTCCAGCTGTTTGGTGCCCGCATCAAAGCCGTAGTCATCGTGATCTCCGCAATCCGCGTAAATCTTCATACCGCCAAGGCGGGCCGATCGGGCGAACACAAACGGCGAGTTCGCCTTCCAGAAACTCTCATCCGCTGGCGAGCCGAACGCATTGCCGAACATGGCGCTGAAGCCGCCCTGCCCGGCGCCGCGCGGCAGGGTCTCCAGCAGAGCCGGCATGTGCGCTCCCACGGAAACGAACATCTGCGGATACTTGAAGGCAAATCGCAGCGCTCCGTATCCACCCATGGAGACACCACCAATCGCGCGTCCGCTGCGCGTTCCCGTGAGCCGGAACTTCTTCTCCATTTTCGGAATAAAGTCGCGGATGAAAAAGTCTTCGTACTTCACCCGTCCATCTTTGGAGTTAATGTAAAACGAGCTGCCCGCCTGCGGCGTAATGATCACGAACTCGCCAATCTTCTTCTGCTCCCACATGTCCTCAATCAGGTTCCAGCCGCCGCTTGAAACCAGAAAACTCTGGTCGCCGCCAAGCCCATGCAGGAAATACAACACCGGAAATTTTTTCTGCGGCTGCGCATCATAGCTGGGCGGCAGCATGGCGCAGTACCCCACCGGCCCGGGGACGTAAACGCTCTTGATCGTGCCACACTGCACCCGCTCCGCGGCGCTGGCTGAAGCCACCGCGAGCAGCAGCACGATTAAGACGGAAAACTTTTTAGTCATGAATCATTGGATGAGACACGCCGTGATTAGCACGTGGAAGTTAGTCGCTTTCGGCAGGCCCGGCAGCCTGGCCCGTGACGAAGCGCAATAACCTTGTTGACGATGACGGCATAAATCTGGCGCTTCATTCCCTGCTTCAATCCTCTCCGAAATCCTCTCCTGCGACCGTTGCGAATTCTGCGTTCGCTCTCCTGTGATCTTGCTCTTGCCAAATACCAATTACCAAGTGCCAACTACCCGTCCGCGCTCTCTGCGATTCAAGTCCTGTTCTGGCCAATTGCTAATGCCGTTTGCTGAGTGCTTAGTCATGCCTCAGCGCCTGCACCGGATCGAGCCTTGCCGCGCGCGACGCCGGATATCGTCCTGCGGCCCAGCTCACCGCAATCGAAAACAATATTCCAGCGATTACAAGCCACAGCGGCACATACCAGTAGCTCTCCGGACGCACGTCCTGCCGCTGCAGATAAATATTGGTGGCGAAATTGATCGTCCTGCCGATCACCCATCCCAGCGCCACGCCGAACAATCCCCCAACGGCGCCCATGGAAATCGCCTCCATGGAGAAGATGCGCTCAACGTCGCCATCGCTGGCGCCAATAGCTTTCATAATGCCAATTTCGCGCCGCCTCTCCAGGATCGCCATAACCAGGGTGTTCACAATTCCCAGCGTCGCCACCGCAAGCGCGAGGCTGCCAAAGACCGCGAGGAACGTGTCCAGAATGCGGAAGAACCGCGTGATCCCCTTTGACGCGTCCACAATCGAGAACGTATTGAAGCCCAGCTGCTTGATCTGGTCTTCCACATTCGACACGTTCTTGCTCTTCTTCACGCGCACCACCAGCGCCGCATAAGTCTTGCCCTGCCCTGGCCTGATCACGCCCGCCATGTCCGCTGCCTGCATCATGTTCAGCGACTCGGCAAACTCCACCGGCAGAAACACCGCCGTGCGTCCCTGGCGCATGCCGCGATACGGCTCGCTGTTCACAATGCCAACAATCTTCAACCGCTGCTCGCGCCGCACCACACTGAAGCCGTTTGCGTCTTCGTCATCAGCCGAATCTGCATCTCCCTTCGCGGAGCCAGAGGGCGCTGGCGCAATCTGCCCAGCCTGGCGCTCGGAATAGCGCATGATCACGTCTTTGTTCAGAAGCTGGTTGGCTTCTTCCTGCGTCAACTTCTGGTCAGACGGCGGATCTTTTTCCGGCAGTCCCAGCAGGCGCCGCGCGAACTCCGAATGCACAATCACCTCCGGCGCATTGCCGGACGAAAAGAATTTGCCTTGCACGTCGTCAAACGCTTCGCTGCCCCGTGCTGACTCCGGCAGTCCGCCCATCACCGTGAAATGCCCGTCGGCGGCGCCGCCGTTATCCAGTCGCAACTCCACCGCCGCGCTCAGGTTCGGATAAACCTCCACCACTTCGGGAAGCGCCTCAAACTGCTTGCGCGCCGCGTCGTCCAGTGTCTTGGGTGCGGCATAGGGGGTGGCCGGCTGGTTCTGGCTGAAACCCACTCGCCCGCGCAGCTGCCGCGACGTAACAAAAATCGAATCAAACAATCCTGATCGCCCCAGCTG
>JBAIYI010000780.1:0-3501 GCA_037915955.1 Terriglobales bacterium | reverse complement strand
TCATAGCTCACGCCGGCCACGTCATACTGGTAGATCAGCAGCTGCATCTCGCCGGCTTCCTGGAGTTCGACCTCACTCACGTCAATCACGGTGCCATCGGTAATGCGGCCGATTTCGCTGATGCGGGCGCGGCGCTCCTGTTCAAGCTGTTCGGCAGTCTTGCGTCGGCCACGGGCGAAGGCCATGGCGGCTACCAGCAGCCCGGCGGCTGCGGTGAAAACAATTGGATAAAGACGAAGTGTCACGTTCACAAAAATCCTGCGCCTATAAGCGGGCGCTGCGGCCTACTTGCTATAGATGAGAGTACCGCAATTTCCGTCGCGTTTAAATCCGCTGGAGACCTTATCCAGATTCAAGCCTTGTCACAAGCGGTTTGTGACAAAAAGCATGCGGCCTGAAAGATCAGAAGACAAGTGACCATGGTTACTCTGGATCGCTGAGGATTCCCAAGTCGCTGTAGGGACAGCAATTAGAGTTGTCATAAAGGTTCAGCCTGTCAATGATTTCAGGTTACCCCGGCTCTTTTGTTTGGCTTCTGTACACCGGGTTTTGCAGCCGAAGCTCAGCAAAAAACGTAGCCAGTACCCACGCTGTCAACGAATAGGACACGCCGCGTAGCAGCGGTACCGTGAAGATGAAGAAGTCGTAGCAGGATACTCGGCCGCCTCTGAGCGCACAGTTAAAGCCTGAGAAGTGTTTCCAGAAGTCCCCACCAGGGCCATTTGGTGCGGCGACTAGCAAGTAAAATGCAGCCCCCGAGCCGAACCAAATCAGGAACAGAACCCACGCCCATTGCGCCTGAATGAGCCTCCAGACAAGATGGACGGAAATTGCAATCATGGCTGCCGCTAAGGCAGCGAACAAGCAATCCGTGAGCACCAGAAACACCTTCGAATGAACGGGGAAAAACCATCGAGACAACCGCCGGAACATCAATTCAAATCCCATACCGCCCCATTGAGCAAAGGCAGCACTTATGAAGAGAGCGCGTATTTGAGTAAAACGAGATTGCACTTCGCGCATTAGCGCTGCCCCGCTCTTCTGTTCCCCCAGGATCTATTTACTTTCATGTAAGCTCGATCATCACTACGCAGGATCCCCCACCGGATTCGTGAGCGTCCCAATCCCCTCGATGCTCACGGATACTTCGTCTCCCGCAACCATCGGCCCAATGCCGGCCGGGGTTCCGGTCAAAATCAGGTCTCCGGGCAGTAGCGTCATTACGGCGGCGGCAAAGCGTATCACCACATCGATTCCGAATATAAAGAGCGTGGTGCTTTCCGACTGCTTGACCTGCCCGTCGAGCCGCGTCTCCACCCGTACGCCTTTCCAGGGATCGATCTCATCCGTCACGATCGGGCCCACCGGACAGAACGTGTCAAAGCCTTTCGCCCGGCTCCACTGATCGTCTTTCTTCTGCAGATCGCGCGCAGTCACATCGTTGGCGCAGGTGTAGCCCAGCATGTAATGCCGCACGTCTTCATCGTCGCGGAGATTCCGGCATTGTTTTCCAATCACCACCGTCAGTTCGCCTTCGTAGTCCACCCGCTGCGAAAGCTTGTTGGGCCGCACGATCTGCTCGCCCGGGCCGATCACCGATGACGGCGGCTTGAGAAAGATCAGCGGCTCTTTCGGAACTTCATTACCCAGCTCTTTGGCGTGATCGCTGTAATTGCGGCCCACGCATATGACCTTAGAAGGCACAGCCGGCGCCAGCAGTCGCGCCGAAGACAACGGGATCGGAGTCGTCTTCTGCGCGGCCAGAATGTCCGGGATACGCTCCCCGGGAGCGACATGCGTGATGTGATCGACTCCGTTGACCTGCTCAATGATTCCAAAACCAGCACCTTCTCGGCGGGCGAAGCGGCAATATTTCATGGGGCATTCCTCAATCTGAATATGACAGAAAAAAGTTCTTGTGATCAGCCGGCGGACAACATCCTTCCGTCGTTCCCTTCATTCCTTCGGCGGCACCGATTCTTCGGCCGGCTCTGAGCGCGCGCTCTCATTCCCGCGCAGGTCCACCGCCGCTAACGAATACGTGTATTTCTGCCCGGGCTGCACCGTTGTGTCTTTGAACGCGGGCGTCTTGACCAGAGCAGTATTAATGCGCACCCACTGTCCGTTGCTGTCAAGTCGATAGACGTAATAACCCGCCAGATCAGGCTCGGTGTTCGGGCTCCATGTCATATCGATGAACGGCTGATCGGAGAGTCCGGAATAAACGGCTTGCAACCCGACGGGCACTGCGGGTGGGAAGGTATCGTGAGCAAGAATTGAAGCTGCAGGAGAATCGTCCCCTTCCACCTCGCCCTTCCTGCCTTCGCCCTCCCAGTACGTAATTGGCGTAATCCAGTAGGTGTAACTTTTCTCCCACTCAATGCCCCGATCAACAATCGCCATGGCTCCATTCGCGGGACCCACTTCAGCGACCTTTGCGTGCTCCATCGAGCCCTCAGCCGTGCGCATCAGCCGAAAAACATAGCGCGAGTTCAGCCGGCTCCCGAGATCAGGTCGCCAGCCCGGATCAAAGTTAATGGTGACGCCTTCCGGACTCAGGCCAAGCTGCAGGCTCGCGGGCGGCTTCGCTGTCCGAACCAGCGGCACAGATGCCTGATTGGACGTCTCGCTTTTCCTGCCGTGGGAGCCAAGTGAGGTTACCTGGTAAACCGCAAAGTCTGCCGCAGGCTGCTGCACCACGCTGGTGAGAGAATCGTCATAAGTGGCTTTCTCGGGACGCTTTTCGTCCAGGGCACGCGGCAGCGCCACCTGACCAATATCCTGGAACCCGCTTCCCGCCGCCCGCGCCACCACCATGGCGCCAGGCTTGCGAATCAGCTCGCCGTCAGTGGTCTCACGTGGGGCGCTCCAGGTGAGCGTGACCGTCTCGCCTTTCCGCGCAGCCTTCAGATCGCTAATCTGGGCCGGGATCCCGCGCGAAGGCGGAAGCGGCGGACCCGGCGTGGCGCAGCCGGTCAGCAGGGCTATTCCAAAAAGAAAAATGAGAGCGCGCATGAACAGGGAAATGGTAACAGGAACGGCCAAAGATGAAGGCCCGCCAGAATGCGGGCCTTCGGATGTTTGAAGCGATAGGGCTCCCTCGCTCCGCTCGGGCTGAAAATCAAAGAATGTACCGCGACAGATCCTGATCCTTCACGATATCGGTCAGCATCTTGCGTACATAGTCTGCATCCACCTTGACCGTCTTTTCCTTCATGTCCGGCGCATTGAAGCTGATTTCATCGAGCACGCGCTCCATGATCGTGTGCAGCCGGCGCGCGCCGATGTTCTCGGTGCTCTGGTTCACCTGCGCGGCCAGGCGGCTCACTTCCTCGAGCGCCTCGTCCGTGAATGTGAGCTTCACGCCTTCGGTTTCGAGCAACGCCGAGTACTGCTTGATGAGGGCGTTCTTCGGCTCCTTCAGGATACGGATGAAATCCTCCTGGCTGAGCGACTTCAACTCGACGCGGATGGGAAAGCGCCCCTGCAGCTCGGGAATCA
>JBAIYI010000553.1:0-5949 GCA_037915955.1 Terriglobales bacterium | reverse complement strand
GTGCTGGTCACCGGGCCGACCGGCAGCGGCAAAACCACCACGCTGTATGCCGCGCTGAACGAGATCAAGACCGACGAAGACAAAATCATCACCATTGAAGACCCGGTGGAATACCAGATCCGCGGGGTGACGCAGATTCCGGTCAATGAGAAGAAAGGCCTGACCTTCGCGCGCGGACTGCGCTCCATCCTGCGCCATGACCCGGACAAGATCATGGTGGGGGAAATCCGCGACACGGAAACGGCGCAGATCGCCATCAACTCGGCGCTGACCGGGCACCTGGTGTTCACCACGGTGCACGCCAACAACGTGGTGGACGTCATTGGACGCTTCCTGAACATGGGCGTGGAGCCTTATAACTTTGTCTCAGCGCTGAACTGCGTTCTGGCGCAGCGGCTGGTGCGTACCATCTGCCAGCACTGCAAGACGCAGGTAAGGTACTCAGATCAGGAACTGGACAGCTTCGGCCTGAATCCGCAAGAATGGCGCAACGTCAAATTTTATGAAGGGGCCGGCTGCATTGAGTGCGCCGGAACCGGGTACCACGGACGGACCGCTATCCACGAATTACTGGATCTCTCTGACCGTGTTCGCGAACTGATCCTCGAAAAGCGGCCGTCATCGGAAATCCGCAAGGCTGCGCATGATGAGGGAATGCGGTTCCTGCGCGAATCGGCGCTGTCCCGCGTTCGCGACGGTCTCACGACGATGAAAGAGATCAACAAGGTCACCTTCATCGAGACAACAAGATAGAAATGCCGAGTCTTAAACCCAATTCGAACCTGCGTCCCCGGCTGGCATGCGAGATCATGCTGGACCGCGTCATCGCCGCGCGCGCCTCAGACAAGAGCCGGCGGGTAGAGATGTTCACGACCCGGCAGCTGCCGGCGGGGACTTTGGCGCCGAGCCTGAACTCGCCCAACGTGCTGGATGCCGAGGCCCTCCGCACTGCAATCAGCGGCACGTTGAGCGCCGTCGGCGGCGGGTCCAAAGACATCACGGTGATCATCCCGGACGCCGCCTGCCGCGTGCTTCTGCTGGATTTTGAAACGCTGCCAGCCAAAGCCGAGGAGACGGACCCGGTGATCCGGTTTCGGCTAAAGAAGTCGCTTCCCTTTGACGTGGACCAGGCTGTGGTCTCGTACGACATCAAACGGCATAACGGTGTGGTGCGCGCGGTGGCAGCGGTTTCGCCCAAGTCCGTGGTGGATGAGTATGAGTCCTTGTTCCGCGACCTTGGCTATGTACCAGGCGTGCTGCTTCCCTCTTCGCTGGCTGCGTTTGGGATCATTGAGGGCCAAAAACCAACTTTGCTGCTGAAGGTCGATCCCACCAACATCACCATCGCGGCAGCGGAGCAGCAGGAATTGCGGCTGGTCAGGACGCTGGAAAATCCCCAGGGCGCAGGCGTTACCGCTGCGGAGCTCGCGGAAGGTGTACTGCCATCCATCGTCTTTTTCGAAGATACATTTGGGGCCCGCATTGAGCAGATCTATCTTGGCGGCCTGCTCCCGCTGGAAGAAGTCGGTCCTCTGCTGCATGAACAAACCGGTGCAACCGTACAGGAGCTCACACCGGACATCAACTCTGACCAGAACCTGGGCGGAGATACCATTCCGCCTTCCGCCATGGCGGGCATAGCGGGGGCACTGCTGGGCTAAATGCGCGTAAATGTAAATCTCGCAACACAGAAATTTGAGGAAGTGCGCCTGTTCCTCTGGCGCGCCACCCTGGCAATCGGGATCGCCGGCGCGATGCTGCTGGTGCTTATTGTTCTGGCTTTCGTGAACTACAACTCAAGTTCCACCGCCGGCAAGAAGAACCGGGACCTGCAAAACCAGATTGCAGAGTTGCAGCAGCAGCGGGCCGCCGCGGAAGCCGTTGCCAACCGGCCGGAAAACCGGGACGTAACGCTGCAAAAGAATTTCTGGAACCGGCAGATCGCCCGGCGCGCTTTTTCCTGGACGCAGCTCTTCAATGACCTGCAGCGCATCATGCCCCGGCGGGCCTATCTTGCGTCCGTGGCTCCGGAACTCACTCCGGACAATCGGCTCAAATTGAGCATCATCATCAAAGGCGAACGCCATGAGGACGCGCTCGAGTTGCAGAAGCGCATGGAAACATCAGAACACTTCAGCAATCCTGTAATCCAGGAAGAGCAGCCGCAGAAGGACAAGGCGGGCAACCTTTGGGCATTCAAGATTGAAACCTTGTACGTGCCTTCCGCTCCCATGAACATGCGCTCCAGCGCCGGTGAGGGGCTGCAATGAGAAACTTCGCGCAGCTCAAGCAAAGGATTCTGGTGGTGGTGGCAGTGCTCTGTGCGCTCGACGTGGCGCTCATTGCGTACATGGTTTGGCCGGGTTCCAGCAGCGCCGAACGGCGCGCGCGGACTCAGGCCCTTCAGCAGCAGGTGGACAGCCTGAGACGCGAAGTAGCCCCGCTCAAGGGCATGGATGTGAAGCTGGTCCACACCCGTGGCGACGTGAAGGACCTTTATCAGGACCGGATTCCGCACCACATGTCACAGATTTCCGGCCAGATCCAGAAGCTTTCCCAGGATATCGGGGTGAGCACCCAGAGCATCAAGTACAGCATTCACAAGCCTGAGAAGGGCGACCTGCCTGACGTAGACCGGCTTGACATTGAAACCTCGGTGACCGGGGATTACGCCAAAGTGGCGCGCTTCATCAATGGGCTGGAACAGTCGAAGATGTTCTTCGTGATCCGCCAGATTGGGCTCAGCGGCACGCAGGAAGGCGGACTGGTGACACTGCAAATCAAGTTTGAGACTTACATGAAAGAAAGCGCATAACAGGGCGGGCAATAGAGGACGAGTGAAAATCGGAACGGAAAACAAGAAACAGTTGATCGCGATGGCGGTACTGCTGGCGATCGCCGCCGGTGTCGTGATCTACGATTTTATGGGCACAGGGAGCACCAGCTCGGCTGCGCCGCCGGCCTCCAGTTCCGCGCGCCCGAATTCGTCTGGCACACAGATCGCCCAGAACGATCTTGATCCCACGCTGCGGCTCGACGTGCTGGATGCAAGCCGGAAAGTGAAATATGAGGCCGGCAGGAACATCTTCGAGATGCAAGCGCTGCCTACGCCAACGCCGATCGCGTCTGCGAGGATGACTCCTACTCCTTATGTTCCACCAACACCGACGCCTACGCCTCCTCCGCCACCGATCAACGTGAAGTTCTACGGCTTCGCCAATAAGCCGGAAGAGCCCAAGAGCGTGTTTCTCTCTGCAGGTGACGGTCCTTCGCAGACCATCTTCATCGCGCGCCAGGGCGACATCATTGACCGTAAGTACAGAGTGGTGCAGATCCAGGCAAACTCAGTCCTGATTGAAGACGTACTGCACAACAACAAGCAGTCGATTCCGCTGACTGCGAAGTGAGCCGCGACATTCAATCGAAACCCATGTACCAGGCGAAGCGAAAACAACACGGCGAAAAAGGTTACATGCTGCTGGCGGTGATGATCATTGTGACTTTGATCCTGATCGCCCTCTCAGCCGAGGCGCCGCGCGTGACCCAGCAAATCCAGCGGGAGAAGGAACAGGAATTGGTGAACCGCGGACAGGAATATGCCCGCGCGATCAAGAAGTTCTATCACAAGCAGGGCACATATCCGACTTCGATCGACCAGCTGCTCGATACCAATCACATTCGTTTTCTGCGCAAAAAGTATAAAGACCCGTTCACCGGTGAAGATGACTGGAAAGTGGTTCACGCGGGCGAGGCGGAGATCAAGATTCCGCAGAACATCGGTAGCGTGCAGGGCACGAATAATCCCGGACTGCAGGGTAGCACGTCTATTACTGGCCAGGGCGCGCCGGGAACGAATCCGAATTCCGGCGGGCTCTCTTCCGGCGGTTTGTCATCAGGAACCAGCGGGCTGTCGAGCGGAACTGCGGGACTTCAGGGTGGCACGCAACAAGGTGCTGGAAATCTGGGATCGCTGAAGACGAGCAACATTGGCAACGGCCCAACGATTGGCGGCGGCGCAATCATCGGCGTGGCCAGTGTGAGCAAAAAATCCGGAATCAAGCAGTTCAACGACACCAGCGAATACGATCAGTGGCTCTTTGTCTATGACCCGCGGCTTGAGCAGGCGACCGGAGCAACGGCCGGTGCAGCCGGTGGCATTGTGGCTTCAGCCAATGCCGGAATCACCGTAGCTTCTCCACGCGCCGGAGGGAGCGGCGTCCCCGGCCTCACTCCTTCTCCCACACCAACTACCGGCTTGGGTGTTCAAAAATAAAAGCCCCATCCTTTCGGGATGAGGCTTGATCTTGTCTAAACTATTCTTCGCTTAGACCTGGAAAGACGAACCGCAGCCGCAGGTGCTCTTCACGTTCGGATTTTCGAACTTGAAGCCCGAGGCTTCCAGCGTTTCCACAAAGTCCACGGTGCAGCCGTCGAGATACATCACGGAGGTCGCGTCAACAAAGACCTTCAGGCCTTCAAAGTTCAGGACCTTGTCCATGACGCCAGGACCGTTTTCAAAAGACATGGAGTAGGAGAAGCCGGAGCAGCCGCCGCCCACCACGCCAATGCGCAATCCCGCCGGGACCGGATTCTGCGTGGCCATGATTTCCTTCACCTTGGAGATGGCCTTCTCGGTGAGGATGACCGGGGTCTTTGCGGGAGTTTCAACGTTGGGAGTCGTAGCCATTCAATTCTCCTTGAATCAGATAAGTGCGCTTGAATACAAGACCATTATAGTACAAATTCGGACTTCGCTTCCAAGTGCTTTCCTGTGTTGGATGAGGCAACGCCGCAAGTGGTCGCAAATAGCGGGTTAGATAAGCGCAAAGGCGAAGACTAGGGCGAAAAAGCCTGCTTAACCTTTTCCGTAGCGGGTCTATAATCAGCTTAGAGAAGTTCCCTGCCCGCGCCGGGTCAACGGCCCGGGTGAGCAGAGAGCATCCCTTCCAGATCGTTCAAGGGTGGTGTTCTATGATGCCGGCACTGCTGATCCTTTGGGGTGTTCTTACCCTGACCCTGGTTGTCCTCCTGATTTACCGCGGCACCTTAACCATGCACGAAGATGATCAGCTCTTCCTCGATCACGCCGAGCAGCACATGGCCAAAGAGCAGGAGGAATTGATCGTAAAGATGAACAGAATCAACCCGTGGGTCCGCATTCTGGGCGCCTCTTCGGCGGTGCTCATCGTGTTGATTGGCGGAATTGCGCTGTTCACGAATTTGACGCGTTAACACCGGGAAGCGCGCGGACTGCTGATTCTTCATGAAGCGCGTGCGCTGTTGATCACCGACGATTGACAGGCTGCTTGAATGCGGCAAAGGTGAGAATTGCGTTTAAGCGAGGCACGCACGCATGCCGCTGGCGCGCTGATCCTCAAGTCTCATCGAACCCGGGAACGGTTTGCTATTCGGATCACTTCCCTCTTCTTCCGTTCAAAGACCAAAAGCCCTGATCAGGAGCGCAAGAGCAAGCCCCACTGTGGCCACTCCAAACGTGAGGAAGGCGATGTAGTCGCCGATGTGGCCCGTGTGAATTGCCCTGAGCGCGTAAAGAGGACCGCGCAGGAGGTAAAAGTAAGGCCGCTTCTTTCTTTTTGGCCATTCAGGCGAGAGGGTGAAAAAGGCGAGCAGCAGGGCGGCTGCCGTGGTCGCAAGCGAACGCGCGAGGCTCCCAGCCATGGAGCCCGATTCCTCCTGAGGACGACGATCACTGGAAAGGCGCGAGCCGTCCATGACATCGGCCTGGTATCCGGCTCGGTCAGCCATGGAATAAGCGGAGGATTGCACGGCCTTGTTCAAATGCGGCAAGAACGGCAATGCAAGGGCGGCCAGAGTCAAGACCAGCGCCGGCACAAACATGGCGGCCGGAACTCTGCCGGGCGGCCCGCCGCCGGTTTCGCGTTCTTCCTTGATCTTGTGCGCACCTCGGGTGGAACAGTCCTCTTTGGG
>JBAIYI010000490.1:0-2182 GCA_037915955.1 Terriglobales bacterium | reverse complement strand
CTTGTCATCGTCGTTGGGCCTGAAGGCGATTAGCTCGGGAACGTCTTTGATTGTCATGGCATCCGTCATTGTATAACAAATGTATAACAATTTGTCTCACAAGCTTCTCAGAATCTCGTTTACAGTTCGCTCCACGTCGATGGCGCCGGCTTCAATCGTGTGTCCCTTCATCCATTCATCGAAAACTCGGCGCGATACCAGAATCTTTCCGCCACGCGCAGATGCCGGCAGCGGATTTCCTGGCGCTTTGATCCAACTGCGGAGCGTGCGATTCGAAATGGATGAGTAGCTTTCCAGTGTTTTCAAATCCATCCACTCCGGCCATTCCGGAAGGGGGCTCCGGGAGTTCGCATGAGCGCATGTGTTCTGAGTGTTCTCAGTCCTGCTTTCGACATCGCCGCGTTGGCACCGACCTGCCATTGACATTGCCTTAGCCCCGTTTACGCGAGTGTTCCGTTATTAGGCCGCCTTGCATGTGCCGATCAAGCTCTGAAAGCTTGAACCGCCACTGCCGTCTTTTTCCATTACCTAGCGGGTGGGCCGGCACAGACCCCGAGCGCGCCATCCTGATAATCTTCAGCCGATTGACTTTCAAGAATGCTGCTGCTTCTTCGGGGCCTACGTACTCCTCTAGCGGTTGCTGATTCATGGCTCTGACCCTCTTTGGCCTTTTTGTCGTTCCCAGGCCTTAACGTTTTTTCGAGGATGCAGCAATTTCCAGCGGCTGCGCTGGCTTTTGACCATGGCTTGGAGAGTCTTTCTGGAGGCATGCAAGTAAACACATTTGAAATTAATAAGTTACGGGAAGCAGAAATTTTCCGCTGGAGAGTTGCTGGAGAGTGGAGAGTAACTGGAGAGTACGGCGAACGGATTACTTTATGAACCCTTTTCGACGGAGGTCAGTTCTGACTTTGCTGATCATCTTCTCGATCTTCCGCCGGTGTTGCGGGTCTTTGTAGGCGACCTCAAACGACCGGTTCTTGCCTGTGGTCCAAGTCTTGGGAAGGTCAATCATACCATCTGCGTCGAAGTGACGACATATTTCAAGATCCGAGGCGTCGGGCGTGATACTGAGTAGCATGGCTATTACCCGCTTCGTTCCTGACGTATAGGTAACCTTGGAAAGGGGGATTTTCCGCAGCTTGCGAGTTTCGGCTTCGTCGCGATGAGATTCGATTGACACCTTCTGGGCGGCTTCGTCACTGGGGTCCCTCAACCCAGCCGAGCGGCTTAGGGCGGCGTCAACCTTGGCCTGGCAATGATCGCGCCTGAGCTCACGCTGCTGTTTTTCGTCCTTGAGCCGATCAAGAGTTTGTTCCATGGTTTTGAGCCGGTAAGGATTGGGTTCCCGTGTTACTGCGGCGCTGAGGGCCCGCTCAGACATCGTGATCCTTGCTTCGATACTCGCGAGCATGGTTTCAACAATTCGCAGTTGCGCTCGTGCGTGGACCACTTCTGTCGCTACTTTATCCAGGTCTGGGTGATTCGGGGCCGCGGCCGACATGTATTCCATGCTCTTCGCATCAATCTCAGCCATCTGCTGCCACTTGCCTTAGAGCAGTTGCATCTCGCGTTTGAATGACTCTGTCCTGGCCTTGAGCCACTGAGGATTGTGATGGTGCGTGCGCATTTGCTCCATCTCAAATTCATGGGTGACGGAATTAGTGCGCGCTGAAAGCATCATCCCAATGCCGTGTTTGCATACGGCCCTGACAAAATCCGGCGAAGGGCTTTGCTGCTGGCATCGCCAGACTTCACAGTACATGTCATACATCCGCGCCGCCATCTCATCCGTACGCAGGACGTGCATCTCAAACCGCTGCGCGGGGACGGTCATGGCATTCCCATTTCCCATATTCAGATAATGGATTTGCTGGAAGTCTTCACGATTGAGCTTCCCGAACTCCTCCGCAAGCTTCGAATGCATAAGGTTCGCCAGCTTCTCGTCTAATTGATTCCAGTGAAATGGTGTGCTCTGTGAGGACATATAGGGACCGGGAGATCTTGACGTCTTGAACTCCGGGAGGGGCTCGTCTCCTTATAGGGAATGCTACTCCAGGCTTGCGTTTGCTTGTGGCCGTTTCTGTGATGCCTTTGCTCGCTCCGTTCGTTTCAGCAATACCGTTGCCGGCTCGTATCTACGTTTTTAGCGGCTTCAGCGAGGCACAGCAATCAACTGAAG